>NZ_JBSOPZ010000009.1:0-212232 GCF_053763515.1 Streptomyces mabaensis | reverse complement strand
CTTGCGATCGCACGCACCAGACGCCGCGGGCCCCGCCCTCCGGGCGGACGGCGCTACTTTCGCAACACGCCCTAGCGAACAAGGTCCCGGCCGAGGGGCCTCCTTTCCCCCCGCCGCCTCGCGTTCCACCGGATCTCAGGTAAACCACCCGAACAGTTCAGTGCGCGGTGGCGCTTGAGGAGAGACGATTCTGTAGCGCTCGACACCACTCGGCGCACCCGTCGTCCCGTGAGGAGCCTTCTTTGCGCAGAGACGCCACACCCCGCCGCTACCTGATGTGCCCACCCACGCACTTCAGGGTCACGTACTCCATCAACCCCTGGATGGATCCCGCCAAGCCGGTGGACCTGCCGCTCGCCCTGACCCAGTGGGAGGACCTGCGCGACCGCTACCGCGCGCTCGGTCACACCGTCGAACTCCTCGACCCCCGCCCCGACCTGCCCGACATGGTCTACGCCGCGAACGGCGCGACCGTGGTGGACGGCCGCGTGCTCGGCGCGCGCTTCGCCTACCCCGAGCGGACCGCGGAGGCCGAGGCCCACCTCGACTGGTTCCGGACGCACGGCTTCACGGAGGTGCACGAGCCCTCGCACATCAACGAGGGCGAGGGTGACTTCGCGGTCACCGCGTCATGGATCCTCGCCGGGCGCGGGTTCCGCTCCAGCCCGCTGTCGCACGACGAGGCCCAGGAGTTCTTCGGCCGCCCGGTCATCGGGCTCGACCTCGTCGATCCGCGCTACTACCACCTCGACACGGCGCTGGCCGTGCTCGACGACCGGGCCGACGGGGAGGTCATGTACTACCCCGGCGCGTTCTCCCCCGGCAGCCGGGCCGTACTCGCCCGGCTGTTCCCGGACGCGATCACCGCGGAGGAGGCGGACGCCGCGGCGCTCGGCCTCAACGCGGTGAGCGACGGCCGCCACGTGCTGCTGCCGCAGGCGGCCGTCGGGCTGTTCCAGCCGCTGCGGGACAGGGGCTACGAGCCGATCGGGATGGACCTGGGCGAACTGCTCAAGGGCGGCGGCAGTGTGAAGTGCTGCACACAGGAGCTGCGCGCCTGACATCCGGACCGGGGCCGGCCTCTCGGCCGCGCCCCGGTCTCGACGGGCCCGGCCCCGCACGTGCGGGCAGCTCAGGTCAGGTCAGGTCAGGGAGACGGTTCCGGGGGCCACGCGTCACCCCAGTCCGTGTCGCGGGCTTCGCGGTAGAGCGGGCCCTGACGCTTGGTCACCGTGTCGCGCCGCAGTCCGTCCTGCTCCGTGCACAGGTCGAGCAGGACCAGACCCTTGCGGATCTGCGGCTTGCGCGTGACCCGGGCCCGCACCGGCTCCGCCGGGAAGCGGACCGCCGCCACGTAGCTGAACTTCTCGTCCTCGTACGCGAGCGAGCCGCCCTTCACCTGCCGGTGCAGCGAGGACCTGCTCACCCGCGCCGAGAAGTGGCACCAGTCCTCGCCCGGCACGATCGGGCACGTGCCGCTGTGCGGACAGGGCGCGGCGACGCGCATCCCGGCGTCCGTCAGCCGCTCGCGCGCCTCGCGGATACGGAGGTAGCCGTCGGGGGTGCCGGGCTCGATCAGTACGACGGCCTGCGCGGCCCGCGCCGCCTCGTCGACCACCGCGCGGCGCGCGTCCGGGGTCAGCTCGCCGAGGACGTACGAGACGGTGACCAGGTCGGTGGCGGGCAGCTCCAGGCCGGCCCCGATGATGCGGCGCTGCCAGTCCGCGGCGCGCAGGGCGTCGGAAGGCGCGCCGGCGGCCAGTTCCCGCCCCAGCGCGAGGGCCGGCTCGGCCCAGTCCAGCACGGTCGTGGTCCGGGGCCCCGCCCAGGTCGCGTCCACCGCCCAGGTCGCGGCGCCGGTACCGCCGCCGACGTCGACGTGGCTGCCGGGCGCCCAGCCGGGCGCGGCCGCGGCGAGGCCGGCCAGCGCGGACCGTACCGCTTCGAAGGTGGCCGGCATCCGGTACGCGGCGACGTCGGAGCGGTCCCGCAGCACCGGGGCGTCGGTCGGGGTGCGGCCGCGGTAGTTGGCGATCAGTCGCTCGACGGCCTGCGCGGCCTGCTTGGGCGGCAGCCCGTCGAGCAGCCCGGCCAAGGCGCTGCGCAGGGCTTCCGCGGTGGGGATGGTGCTGGTCACCTGCGAAGTTTACGTGTCCGCGGGCCGCTGCGGACCGGTCCGCCGCCAGGGCCGGCACAGCCCCAGGAAGCAGGCGAGCGAGCCCACCGCGCAGGCCAGCTGGACGACGGCCATCGGGACGGCCGTGTCCTCGCCCGCGATGCCGACGAGCGGGGAGGCGACGGCGCCGATGAGGAAGGACGCGGTGCCGATGAGCGCGGAGGCGGAGCCGGCCGCGTGCGGGGTACGCATCAGGGCCTGCGCGTTGGTGTTGGGCAGCGCCAGGCCCATCGCCGACATCAGCACGAACAGGCCGGCCGCGATCGGCACCAGCCCGACCGCGCCGAAGACGCCGGAGGCCATCAGCAGCAGGGCGACCGAGGCGAGCGTGATGATGCCCAGGCCCACCGCGAGCACCTTGTCGAGGCTGACCCGGCCGACGAGCAGCTTGCCGTTGATCTGGCCGACGCCGATCAGGCCGATCGAGTTGATCCCGAAGAGCAGGCTGAAGGTCTGCGGGGAGGCGCCGTAGATCTCCTGCACGACGAAGGGCGAGGCGCTGATGTACGCGAAGAGCGCGGCGAAGGCGAGGCCGCCGGCCAGCATGTAACCGGTGAAGACGCGGTCGGCGAGCAGCCCGCGCATGGTGCGCAGTGCCGCGCCGACGCCGCCGCTGTGCCGCCTGTCCGGCGGCAGCGTCTCGTGCAGCCATCTCGCCACGACGAGGGTGAGGACGACTCCGACGGCGGTCAGGACGTAGAAGACGCCACGCCAGTCGGTGACGCGCAGGACCTGGCCGCCGATGAGGGGGGCGATGATCGGGGCGGCACCGGAGATCAGCATGAGGGTGGAGAAGAACCGGGCCATCTCGACGCCGTCGTAGAGGTCGCGGACCACCGCGCGGGCGATCACGATCCCGGCCGCGCCGGCCAGCCCCTGGAGCAGCCGGAAGCCGATGAGCATCTCGGCGGTGGGCGCGAAGGCGCAGATCGCGGTGGCGACGACGTACACGACCATGCCGATGAGCAGCGGACGGCGGCGGCCCCACCGGTCGCTCATCGGCCCCACGACGAGCTGGCCGAGCGCCATGCCGGCGAGGCAGGCGGTCAGGGTGAGCTGGACGGTCGCGGCGGGGCTGTGCAGCGAGCTGGTGACCTGCGGCAGCGCCGGGAGGTACATGTCCATGGAGAGCGGCGGCAGTGCGGTGAGCCCGCCGAGCACCAGCGTGACGAGAAAGCCGGCGCGGCGCGTCGCGGCCATCCCGGGGGCGGCCCCCGCGGTGAGCGCGGGGGCCGCGGCGGCGATCTCGGGAGCGGCCCCGGGCTCGGGGACGGGCTCGGGCGGCCGCGAGACGGCGGATATGTGGTCGGGCTCGTTCCTGGTCGTCCGGCCGCTCTCCGGCATCGATGTCTCCCGTTCGTCGCTGTGCGCCTGGGGACACCTCCAGACCCCCCGAGCACCTCCATGCTCTCAGCACATCCGGCTGGTCGAGACCAGTGGGGGGCGCGGCCGTGGACGGTCCGGCCTCATGCCGGTGTGAGGCCGGGATTGCCCGACTCGGTCACGAAGGACGCCGCCGTGGTGACGGGCGCGCCGGGCGTGGTGACCGCGGACACCGTACGGAAGTCCGCGCGCGCCCGGTCGGTGCCGAGGGTGACGACCGCGTAGCCGCGCCGGCCGTTGTAGAACTTCAGGTGCGGATTGGCGGTGGTGAGGTTGGACCAGTTGGCGGGCCTCTCGGCGCCGTCCTTGCCGCTGGAGACGGAGGTCGCGACGATCTCGGTGCCGACCGTCGGCGACCCGGGGTCGTCGAAGTCCTTCTTCAGGTCGAAGCCGTAGCCGACATGCACATCGCCGGTGAGCACCATCAGGTTCTCGATGCCGGCCGCCGCCGCCCCGTCGAGGATCCGCTTGCGCGAGGCGGGGTAGCCGTCCCACGCGTCCATGGACAGTTTGAAGTCGGCGGTCGGCACATTGCGCCGCTGCGCGAAGGTGACCTGCTGCGGGACGAGGTTCCACCGCGCGCCCGACTGCCGCCAGCCGTCGAGCAGCCAGCGCTCCTGCGTCTCGCCGGTCATGGTGCGCGACGGGTCCTCCGACTCGGGCCCCGGCGTCTGCCAGCCGTCGCCGTAC
This sequence comes from Streptomyces mabaensis, assembly GCF_053763515.1. Lineage (NCBI taxonomy): Bacteria > Bacillati > Actinomycetota > Actinomycetes > Kitasatosporales > Streptomycetaceae > Streptomyces > Streptomyces mabaensis. Next base: position 207,983 of record NZ_JBSOPZ010000009.1, on the reverse strand, counting down.
GCCTGGTTGGAGCGGTACTGGCGGGTGTCGAGGATGTCGAACTGGGCGAGCCGGCCGAAGTGCAGCCGGCGGTAGAGCCGCATGTCGGGGCCCACCGGCTGCTGGGGCCCGCGCAGCGGCTGGTTCTCCCAGTAGGCGCGGTAGGCGGCGGCGCGGCGGATCAGGAACTCCTCGGGCGGGACGTCGTTCTCGGGGATCTCGCCCGCGTAGTTGTTCTCCGTCTCGTGGTCGTCCCAGGTGACGAGGAAGGGGTGGGCGGCGTGCGCGGCCCTGAGGTCCGGGTCCGACTTGTACAGGGCATAGCGCAGCCGGTAGTCCGCCAGGGTGACCGTCTCGCGGTTGAAGTGGGCGGGGAGGCGACGGTCGGTGTAGGCGCGGGCGCCGCCGGTGGCGCCCACGGCGTACTCGTAGAGGTAGTCGCCCAGATGGACGACCACGTCGAGGTCCTCCGCCGCGAGGTGCCGGTACGCGGTGTAGTACCCGTCGTGGTAGGCCTGGCAGGAGACGGCGCCCAGCCTCAGTTCGGTGATGTCCGCGCTCTCTGCCGGAGCGGTGCGGGTGCGGCCGGCCGGGCTGGTCCAGCTGCCCGCGCGGAAGCGGTAGTAGTAGACGCGGTCCGGCGCCAGCCCGCCCGCGTCGACGTGCACGCTGTGGTCGAACTCGGGGTGCGCGGTGACGGTTCCGCGTCTGGCGGTCCGCCGGAACAGCTCGTCGTGGGCGATCTCCCAGTGCACCTGGACGCGGGCCGGCGGGAGTCCGCTGCCCGGCTCGTACGGGCGGGGCGCGAGCCGGGTCCACAGCAGGACGGAAGCCGGCATCGGGTCGCCCGAGGCGACGCCCAGGGTGAACGGGTCCTCGGTGAGCTTCCTGGCGTCGAGTTCGGCGGCCGTCGCGCTGCCCGGCAGACCGGTGGCGAATGCAAGGGCCGCGGCGGCAGCGGTGCCGGTGAGGAACCCACGGCGACCGAAATGCCGGGCCGCGGCGCGGAGTTCCGGTGAGATTTTGTCCCGATACATTGTCATATGCCCCTCCCCTGACGGATGTTGTCAGAAGCATTGGAGGGGGCGGGGGAGGCGCGCGGTTGTCACGTACACAACAGCAAAATGACAAGGGTGTGTCACGTACGCTGCGGCCCCATGGATGCTGTTGCGAAGAAGATCGCGGTCGTGACGGGTGCCGGCTCCGGGATCGGCCGGGCCGTGGCGCTGACCCTGGCCGGCGCCGGCTGGTCGGTGGCACTGGCCGGCCGCCGGATGGAGGCCCTGGAGTCGACGGCCGAGGCCGCCGGACTCTCGGGCGACCTGCTGTGCGTACGGGCGGACGTGTCCTCGCCCGATGATGTGGCCGCCCTGTTCACCGCGGTGCGCGAGCGGTACGGCCGGGTCGACCTGCTGTTCAACAACGCGGGCACGTTCGGGCCCGGCGGCGTGGCGCTGGAGGACCTGTCCTACGAGGCGTGGCGCCACGTGGTGGACGTCAACCTGACCGGGGCGTTCCTGTGCGCCCAGGCGGCGTACCGGCTGATGAAGGATCAGGACCCGCAGGGCGGCCGGATCATCAACAACGGTTCGATCTCCGCGCACGTGCCGCGGCCGAACTCGGTGGCGTACACAGCGACCAAGCACGCGATGACGGGCCTGACCAAGTCGCTGTCGCTGGACGGGCGGCCGTACCGCATCGCGTGCGGCCAGATCGACATCGGCAACGCGGCCACCGAGATGACGGAGCGGATGCAGACCGGCATCCTCCAGGCGAACGGACAGCTCGCCGTCGAGCCGGTGATGGACGCGGCGGACGTCGCGCGGACCGTGCTGCACATGGCGGAACTGCCGCTGGAGGCGAACGTGCAGTTCGCGACCGTGATGGCGACGACGATGCCGTACATCGGGCGCGGCTGACGCACCGCTGGGGCCTGTCCGGCGGATCAGGGCGGCGGGGAATGAGCGCGGGCCACAGGCGGTTGGGGTGCCACATGACGACCACCGAGATCCTGCGCTACACCGCTTTCTCCGCCGACCCCGCCGGCGGCAACCCCGCGGGTGTCGTGCTCGACGCGACCGGGCTCGACGACCACGCCATGCTCGCGATCGCCGCCGAGCTCGGCTACAGCGAGTCCGCCTTCCTGACCGCCCCGCCCGGGGGCCTCGGCGCGCCCGGACGCGCCTTCACCCTGCGGTTCTTCAGCCCAAAGGCCGAGGTCTCGTTCTGCGGGCACGCCACCGTGGCGACCTCGATCGCGCTGGGCGAGCGGCTCGGCCCGGGCGAGTTCGTCTTCGCCACCCCGGCGGGTACGGTCCCGGTGACCGTGACGGAGGCGGACGGAGCGCTGAACGCCACGCTGACCAGCGTCGAGCCGCGCACCGAGGACGTCGCGGCGGACGACCTCGCCGAGGCGCTGGCCGCACTGGACTGGCCGGCCGCCGATCTCGACCCGGCACTGCCGCCGCGGATCGCCTACGCCGGCGCCCGCCACCTGGTGCTCGGGGCCGCGACGCGTGCGCGGCTGGCCGATCTGGCGTACGACTTCACCCGGCTGGAGGCGCTCATGCACCGCCTGGACCTGACGACGGTTCAGCTGGTGCACCGGGCGTCGGAGACCGTCTTCCACGTGCGCGACCCGTTCCCGGTGGGGGGTGTGGTCGAGGACCCGGCGACGGGCGCGGCGGCGGCCGCGTTCGGTGCGTACGCCCGCGAACTCGGCCTCGTACCCGAGGAGTCGGTCCTCACCCTGCACCAGGGCGAGGACATGGGCCGCCCCGGCGAACTGACGGTGGAACTCCGGGCGGGCGAACCCCGGGTGCGGGTGGGCGGCGCGGGGGCGCGTATTCCGGACAGGCCCTAAGCGCACCGGGACCGCCCGAAATCCGGACCAGCCGGTGCAGCGGGACGGGAAGGACGTAGACTCCCCAAGTCCTTCACAACTTCCGCACATGGAGTGCACCTTGCGCATATCCACCGCCGCCGCCCTGACCGCCGCCACCCTGGCCGGTGGCCTGCTGACCGCCGGCCCCGTCCAGGCGGCCCCGCACCAGGGCGGACTGCACCTCGGCGTGATCCAGTACGACAGCCCCGGCAGCGACCGCGGCAGCAACACCTCGCTGAACGCCGAGTGGGTCGACCTTCACAACAGCACCCGCTCGGCGATCCAGCTCAAGGGCTACAAGCTCAAGGACAACACGGGCTACACCTACACGTTCGGCAGCCTCAAGATCGGTGCCGGCAAGTCGGTGCGTGTCCACACGGGCAAGGCGACGAACAGCGCCACGCACGTCTACTGGGGCCGCGGCTGGTACGTCTGGAACAACACCAGCGACAAGGCCCGGCTGCTCAAGCCGAACGGCTCGGTGCTCGACTCCTGCGCCTGGACCACGCGGGACCGGGGCACCAAGAACTGCCACTGATCACCGCCCTGACCGGCCGCGCCACGCGACGTGGCGTGGCCGGCTCAGAAGGCTTACAGGGGCGGGGCGTCGTACGAGGCGTGCGCCATCCGCCGCAGCTCGGCCCTGACGCCGTCCGGGCGGAGCCATCCGAAGCCGGCGTACTGCAGGCTCCGGTAGAGGTCGTCGAACTCCTCCTCGGACCACGTCGGTGCGGGCGTCCGCAGGGTGAGGAAGGCTTCGAGGTGCGGGCGCGCCGTGTCGTCCCAGTCGGCAGGCTTACGGAGGTCGAGCTCCCAGTCGATCTCCCACAGCCGCACCGCTCTGTCCGCGCCTCCCGAGACGGCGAAGCGGCCGTCGGCGCTCAGACTCGCCGAACTCACCTCACTCGTATGCCCCTTGAACGTGTGCAGGCAGCGGGCCGTTTCCACGTCCCACAACCGCACGGTGCTGTCCCAGCTCCCGGAGAGAGCGAAACGGCCGTCGGCGCTCAGGCCTGCCGAGTACACCTCGCCGGTGTGCCCTTCGAAGGTGCGTACGCAGCGGCCGGAGGCCAACTCCCACAGCCGTAGCCCGTGGTCCGCGCTGCCGATGAGGACGAACCGGCTGTCCGCGCTCAGACTGACCGCGCCCGCCAGGGAGGGGCACTTCAGCGTCCGTACCCGGCGGCCGGACTCCAGCTCCCACAGCTGCACGGTGCTCGACCGGTCCGTGGTGAGGGCGAGCCGGCCGTCGATACTCATCCAGCCGGACCCGCCGCCCATCCGCCCTTCCAGCGTCCGGGCGACGCGGCCGGTCTCCAGGTCCCACACGTGCGTCGTCGCGTCCGGCCCGGCCACGAGCGCCAAACGGTCGCCGGCGCCCAGGCCCACCGCGCCGACGACGTCCGGGGGCATCTCCAGCTGGTGCCGGACCCGGTCGCTCTCCGTCTCCCACAGCCGCACGACACCGTCCGCGGTTCTGACCAGGGCGAGTCGGCCGTCGCTGCTCAGACAGCTCGTGCCCAGACCGTTCCTGCCCTCGAACACCCTGACGCAGCGGCCGGTCTGCGCCTCCCACAGCCGTACGGTGTCGTCCCAGCTCCCCGACAGGACCATGCCACCGTCGGCGCTCATCGACACGGTGTGCACCCGGTCGGTGTGTCCGTCCAGGGTCCGGGCCTGCCAGACCGCCCTTGCTCCCACCCGCACCGAGGACAGCGACAGCCGGTGCCAGGCCGCCAGCGCCCGCGGTGCCCGCTCGTGCCGCGGGAACGACCGGGCCTGTGTCAGCCGCTCGCGGGCAGCGGCGTAGCGACCGTCCGAGAGGTTCTGCTCCGCCGCGTCCAGGAGGCTCTCCACCTGCGTGTCGAGCTGCGCCAACTCGGCGTGCGACTGCGGGCGGCAGGGCCTGAGCGGGCATACGTAGCGGTGGTCACCGTGCATCTGCCACAGCCGCACGGTGCCGTCCGAACTCGCTGACAGCGCCCGGCGCCCGTCCGCGCTCAGGCTGACCGCGTTCACATCGCCGGTGTGCCCTTCGAAGGTGCGCAGGCAGCGGCCCGTGGCCACGTCCCACAGCCGGACCGTGTTGTCGCGGGCCCCGGAGAGGACCGTACGAGCGTCGTCGCTGATCCGGACCGATTTAACCGAGTTGGTGTGCCCCTCGAAGACGCGCAGGCAGCGGCCCGTGGCCGCGTCCCACAGCCGAATGGTGTTGTCACTGCCTCCGGAGACGGCCATCGTGTCGTCCGCGCTCATACAGACCGCGTGGACGGAGTTGGTGTGGCCCTCGAAGGTACGCAGACAGGCTCCGGTCTCCACGTCCCACAGCCGCAGCACGCTGCCTCCCATGCCGCCGGAGAGGACCGCACGCTCGTCGGCGGTCGGCCAGACGGGATGCTCGGCCATGATGAGCCCGCCCAGGCGTTGGCCGAGGGCACCCCAGCGGCCGTCGGAGTCCCACACGCGCACCGTCGCGTCACCGCTGCCGAACAGCAGCAGGCGGCCTCCGCGGCTCAGTCGCGGGGAGTGCACGCTCTTGTCGCTCACCTCCTCTCCCAGGCAGGTGCCCGTCTGCCAGTCCCACAGGCGCACGGTGTAGCGCCACTCCCGGTTCAGGACGTCCATACCGGCGGAGAGGACCAGGGCGCCGTCGTCGCTCAGACAGATCGAGTGCACATCGGTCTCGTGTCCGCGGAACGCCGTGATGATCCGGCCGGCGTCCGCGTCCCACAGCCGGATCACCCCCTCGGGGTCGCCGGTCACGGCCAGCCGGCCGTCGGCGCTCAGATCGCCGGTGGCCGTTCCGGAGTGCGTGAGGGTGTGCAGAGGACGCCCGACCGCCAGGCCCTCGGCTCGGGCGTGCCGCAGCGCTGTCCGGATCTCGGTGTTCTCCGGTTCGGCCTGCGCCGCCTCCTCCAGCAGCGGCAGAGCCGCTTCGAGGGAGCCGCGTTCCAGATGCACCTCGGCGAGGAACTGCTTCGCCCGCGAGGAGACGCCCGTGCTCGCCGAGGCGCCCTCGATGTCGTGCACCAGCGCGTCGTCGGTCAGCCTCCCGGCCCGCCAGCGCAACAACCCGGAGTCGTAGGTCGCCTCCAGGTGCCGCGGATCCGTCGCGAGCGCCTCCGCGAACGCCGCCTCCGCTTCCTGCGACCGGCCGAGGTCGAGCAGGGACAGACCGCGGTTGTTCAGCTCGTCCGCCCGTAACTGCACCAACTTGGGGGCCGGGCGCGGGTAGGGGCGGCCGACTTCTGCCGCGTAGACGGGGAAGAGTCGTGCGGCGACCGCGGCCATGCTCCGCGGCCGTTGTGCGGGATCGTCACGCAGGCAGTGCGCCAGCAGGTCGGCCAGCGCGGCCGGCATGGCCGGCAGGCGGCCTCCCGCACGGCCGCGTTCACGGTGGTCGGCCAGCGCCGTCGCGGCCGCCGGGCCGGCGAACCAGGTGACCTCGCCGAGGAACATCTCCAGCACACTGACCGCGAAGCTCCACACATCGCTGCGCCGGTCCAGCGCCTCACCCGCCACCTGTTCCGGCGAGGCGTAGGCGGGGGTCATGCCGCCCATGGTGACCAGCACGGTGGACGTCTCCGGCCCGGCCGCCTGCGGCGTGTCCTGCGTCGGCGCCGGCGCCGGCCGCGGTCCTGCCGCACCGCGCTGCGTCCGCGCCAGACCGAAGTCGGTGACCCTTGCGGTACCCGCGTGGTCGAGGATGACGTTGGCGGGCTTGACGTCCTGGTGGACCACGCCGTGGCTGTGCGAGTGCTCCAGGCCCCATGCCATCTGGATCGCGATGTCGAGTACACGGGCCAGCACCTTCCGGGAGGTGCCGCGGTACAGCCGGCGGTCGTCGATCCAGTCGCGCAGGCTCCCGCCGTCCAGGTACTCGGTGAACACGCGAGGGACACCGCCGAGCGTGCGTACGTAGTAGCAGCTACACACGTGCGGGTGCAGACCGAGGGACACCCAGGTCTCCGCCTCGTGGACGAAACGCTCCTTGTCCGCCTGGCTCACGAGGACGTCCGCGAGCGGGGTCTTGACGGCGAGGTCGGTGTTCCAGGCCAGGTGCCGGACCCGGTGGACCACTCCCATCGCCCCCTGCCCGAGGACGCTCTTCACCTCGTACAGGCCGGCGATGGTGTCGCCCGCGGACCAGGCGGCGGGGGTGCCGTCGGCGGTCCCGTCCGGCGCGGCGCCCTCCCCCTGGACGGGATACGTTGCCGCGACCGTGATCCCCGGCTCCTCGTGCCCGGCGTCCTCGGCGTTGGCGGTCCCTCTGTCGCCTCTGTCGCGGCGCCACTTCCACCTGCCCACTGCCCCCACCCCCCTGTGGTGTCGTCGCCGGCGGCCGCGCGTCACTCGCCCAGGAGGGCCACGTACAGCGGTGTGCCGACCACGACGTTCAACTGCCGCCCCTGGCCGTCCGTGACCACGCCGGACAGCAGCCGTCTCGCCAGGAACTCACAGGAGCTGCCCGGCCCCCGCAGGCCGCGGCCGAGCTGCACGACCTGTTGCAGCATCTCCTCCGTCTCCGCCGGCGACTCGCGGCGGGGGACCCCGCCGGGAGCCGTCAGGAGCCGGTCGTCGACGGCCTGCTGCACCAGGCGGAAGAGGGAGGGAAGCATGGAGTGACCCACGGCCGCGGTGTCGGGCGACACTCGCTGCCCGATCAGGTGGTGCGCCGAGCCGATGAGGACGACGACGGTGCCGCCCTCCTGACCCATCATGAACACCGGCCCGTCGGGCGCCCGCCCGTACCCCGACATCCGCAGATCGCTCTCGCCGCGGAACCAGGTCGAGGGCTCGTTCATCCACGAGATGTCGAAGTTCCGGTCGAGGTACGCCTCGACGACCTCCAGGCGGCCGTACGTGTCCGCCTCGGTCCGGTCCTTCTGGACCGTCAGGCCGACGACCTTCAGGTCGACCTTCACCTCGGCCCCGAGGCGGGACAGCAGCTTGGGCGGAATCTGCCCGAACAGCATGTCCAGTTTCGCCTCGGACACATACACGTAATAGCGCACGACACCCCCGCCATCGCCCCGCCCGACACCGTCCGTGTGCCGTTGATGTTACCGAGCGGATCGTCCAGGAACGAGCGGGCCGTCCATCGGGGACACTGGAAAGAGGGGCGCATGCCCGAAGGGGCCGGCGCCACGACTCAGCTCGGAGAATTCCAGGAGGGCGCGACCGCTCCATCCTTCGCTGGTACTTCCCCCAACTCAACACTCTCCGCGGCCAAAAGCGGCAGTAGCAGGCAGCGGAAGGCTCCAGGGATTCGCCGACCCACCCGCAGGAACCGGTCTCGGGAACTCGCCTTACTCCTTGGTATGACGATGGCGGATGACGAAGAGGTTGGCGGCCAGGGTGGCACTCACGGCCAGGCCCATTCCCAGCACCGCGCCCCCGACTCCCAAAGCCGGTGCGCTGAACCCCAGAGCCAGCACCACCAGCGCACCCACCGGCATCAGCAGGGCATGGCGCACGGCCCCGGCTCCAGCCATCCGGTGCAGAATGCCCAGAATGGGCAGCGCGATCACGACGGGGACGGCGACCGCCAGACCTGCTCCCCGGGTTGAAAGGTGCCCGTGGTGCTCGACCGCGTCCAAGGCCACTTCAAGGCCCGACCCGATCGCGGCCAGCGCGGCGAAGACCACATAGTGGCCATACCCCCAAGCCAGGGCCGTGCGCAGAGTGGTGAGTCGGGCGTCGCTACCCGTGAAGTAGATCCACCACAGGGCGAAGACCAGCAGCAGACCGCCAATGGCGATCATCAACACGGGAGCGGACAGACCGCGATCCGTTACGGCGGACTGGACTGCTGCGACCGCGCCAAGGATCACCTCGCCCAGGACGATGATCGTGAAGAGGCCGTAGCGCTCAGCGATGTGCCCCGGGTGCCAGCCGGCGGGACTGCCGCGGAACTCGGCCCACGCCGGCACAGCCAACTCCGCTGCCACCAGGATCAGGAAGGTGATCCAGGCCCACGCGTCCGGCGCCCACAGCCGGGCAATCCATCCCACCTGCACCATGGCGATACCAGCGGCGTACCGCAGTGCGCCGCTGCGGCCCTCGGGGTGCTCGGCAGCGGCCCGCAGCCATTGGGAAAGCAGCGCCACCCGCATGATGACGTAGCCGATCACCACCACGGTGAAGTCGTTGCCCTCGAACACGGCCGGCACGCCGGCGGCCAACACCAGCACCCCGGCCATCTGCAGCAGCGTCAGCAGCCGGTAGGGCACGTCGTCGGTGTCATAGGCGGAGGCGAACCAGGTGAAGTTCATCCACGCCCACCAGATCGCGAAGAACACGGCGGCATACGCTGCCAGCCCGTCACCGATATGCCCCTCGGCGAGTGCATGATGCAACTGGGCCGCGGCCTGGGTGACCGCGACCACGAACGTCAGGTCGAACAGCAGCTCCAGCGGCGTTGACGCCCGGTGTTCCTCGCCCGGGTCCCGGCCCCGCATCACCCGCCGCACCGGCCCGGTCCGGCCGGCGTCAGCACCCTGGCCGCTCATCACAGCTCTCCTTGGCGTCTCATACGCTTGACCGGCGCACTCATCCTTGCCGCTCGCCCCGGCCGTGGCCGACAGGAACACGGGACTGAGCAGGCCCGGCACAGGTTCAGTTCATGAGCGACACAAGGAAGACAGCGCCCGACAACCCTGAAAGGGCCTCCGACGCAGGTCAGAGGCCCTTTCCAAGGCAAAGCCGCAGGTGGCGGCAGACGAGTCGAGCTGTACGCCGGGTTCTGTCGCCCGGTGACCTCGCGGTCGCCGGGGAGACGGCCATCCATCTAGGACCGGCGTTGCCGCCGGCCTCGTGCGGTCTACCCGCGGACTCGGGCGGGCAGCCCTCGGTCGTCCGCGCAGGGCCGTCTTGCGGCGGCCCCTCTTGACCTTGCTCCAGGTGGGGTTTACCTAGCCGCCTGGGTCACCCCAGGCGCTGGTGGTCTCTTACACCACCGTTTCACCCTTACCGAGGACCGAGGTCCCCGGCGGTCTGTTTTCTGTGGCACTGTCCCGCGGGTCACCCCGGGTGGGCGTTACCCACCACCCTGCCCTGTGGAGCCCGGACGTTCCTCGGCAAGATCGTCAGATCTTGACGCGGCCGTCCGCTCGGCTCGTCTGCCGTGAGCAACATCGTAGTCGGTCGGCGGAGCTCGGCTCGACCGGCTTGACCGGCTTGACCTTGCCGCAGCGTCAGGGTTTGTACTGGGCCCATGCGGATCGGAGAGATCGCCGCGCTCGTCGGAGTCACCTCCCGGGCGATTCGGCATTACCACCACGTCGGGCTGCTGCCCGAGCCCCGGCGCAGGGCCAACGGCTACCGCGCGTACACCGTCCGGGACGCCGTGCTGCTCGCCAGGATCCGGCGGCTGACCGAGATCGGGCTGAGCCTGGACGAGGTGCGTGACGTGCTCGCCGACGACGCGGGGCGCGAGCTGGCCGAGGTGCTGGCCGAGATCGACGCCGATCTGGCCCGTCAGGAGGCCGACATCCGGGACCGGCGGCGCCGGCTCGCGCATCTGCTGGACGGGCCGCTGACCGCCGAGGGGCCCGTGTCGCCCCTGCTCGCCGAGCTGCTGGGCACTCTTCCCCCCACAGACTCCCCGGCCGCCGCCAAGGACCGCGAGCACCTGGCGCTGCTGGACACCGTGGCCGGGGGTGAGGAGGTCTACGCCGCGCTTCGGCCGCTGGCCGCCGACCCGGCCGTACTCGCGCTGTACGCGCGGCTGGACGCGCTGGAGTCGGCGTCCGCGGACGATCCCCGGATCGCACCGCTGGCCGCGGACCTGATCGCCGCGGTGCCGGACGAGGTGCTCGCGGCGATTCCGGCCGACGGGCCGGTCGTGGAGGGCTTCGGCGAGGCACTGCTCGCGGACTTCGCACCCGCCCAGGCGGAGGTGGTGCGCCGGGTGATGGAGGCGCTGATGACGAGGGGGATGGCATGAGTGTACGGATGGCACGGCTCGTGGCCGGGGCGGTACTGCCGGCCGAACTGGTCCTGGTCACCTGCCTGTTGGCCGGGGTGCGGACACCCCCCTCGGTGGTGCTCGGGGCCGAGATCCTGGTGCTGGCGGCGTTCGTACTGGAGGCCGTCGTCGTGTGGCGGCTGTACGCGGCGGGGCGGCGCCGGGGTGCGGGGCGCCGGGAGGCGCTGGGCGAGGCGGTCCGTACCGTCGTACCGGTGAAGGTGCGACGGCTGCTCGCGCACGAACTGCGCGCGACGGCGAGCCTCGGGCTGTGGGCGGTACGGCGGCGGCACGGGGTACGCGAGGGCGCGCTCGCCGTTCCGTACACCGGGCCGCAGACCGCGATCATGTACGGCCTGGTCTTCGTCTCCGTCGTCGAGACGGTCGCGCTGGCGGTCCTGATCCCGTGGCCGGTGGTGCACGGGATCCTGCTGGTGCTGGATGTGTACGGGGTCGTGTTCGTCCTCGCCATGCACGCGGCCTGTGTGGCCCGGCCCCATGTGGTCGGCGCGGACGGCTCGCTGCGGATCCGGTACGGCGCGCTGTTCGACCTGCGGCTGCCGGCCGGGTCGGTGGCGTCCGCCCGCGTCGAACGCCGTTACCCCACCGGCCGGCTGGTCCAGCTGACCGAGGACGGCGTGCTGGACCTGGTGGTCGGCGGCCAGACGACGGTGACGGTGGAGCTGGTGGAGCCGGTCGAGTTCGTACGGCCGCTGGGCGGGCGAGGGCTGGCCCGGGCGGTCCGCTTCCACGCGGACGACCCGCGCGCCGCCGTCGCCGCGCTCGCGGCGAAGCGGGACGGGGTCCGGTCGCGGGGCGGGGGCACGTCGCGGGGCGGGGGCACGTCGCGGGACGGCGCCACGTCGCGCGACGGGAACACGTCGCCGGACGGGATCACGTCGCCGGACGGGGCCACACCGCCGGACGGGGTCACGTCGCGGGCGCGAACAGCACCGTCGCCGTCCCCGGGTCCGCCTGCGTGAGCCGTACGCGCAGCCGCTCGCCCAGTGGCAGCTGCTGCACGCCGCCCTCGACACGGGCGACGACCGCCGGGTCCTCCAGGTGGACGGTCCCGACGGACGGTTCGTGCTCCTTCACGTCCACCACCCACGCGTCGAAGACCTCACCCACCCGGTCCTTCAGCAGCGCGGTCTCGATCAGGTCGACGCACTCGCGCTCCACGGCGTTGGCCCGCCCGGAGCCCTCCGCCATCTCCTGCGGGAGCCGGGGCAGCGCCGCCGTCACCCACTCCGGCGGCCGCTCCCCCGCGACCGCCGCGACGCACAGCTCGCCCGCGTACCGGTCCACGAGGCGGCGCAGCGGCGCGGTGCAGTGCGTGTACGCGTCGGCCACGGCCGCGTGGACGGCGGGCTCGGGGACCTCGCCGTCCTGGAAGGCGGTGTATCCCGCTCCGCGCAGCAGTGTCGTGCAGTCCTGGAGGAACGCGGCGTGGTCGGGCCGGGTGGGATCGAGGGAGCGGACCAGTTCGGCGTAGGCGACATGGTGCGGCCAGTCGATGTGCAGGGCCTTCGCGGAGCGCCGCAGCCGGCCGACCGCCCCGTCGGGGGCGCTGGGCAGCGTACGCAGGATTCCGGTGCCCGCGGCCGTCATGAGGTCCGCCGCCGCCATGCCGGTGAGCAGTGAGATCTGCGCGTTCCAGCCGTCCGCGGGGCGCGGCGCGCGGTATTCGAGGAAGTACGTGCCGTCGCGCTCGACGATCTCCTGCTCGGGAACGTTGAGGGAGATGCCGCCGCGCTCCCGCTCCAGCACCTCGCGGAGCCGGCCGATGTCCTTCAGCAGCGCGAGGGGCTCCTCGGCGGTTCCGCCGTCGATCTGCCGCTGCGCGGAGGCGTAGTCGAGCTTGGCCCGGCTGCGCACCAGGGCCCGGCGTACGTCGGTGTTCACGGCCCGGCCGTCCGCGTCGAGGTCGATCCGCCACAGCAGGGCCGGGCAGGTCTGGTCCGGCAGGAGGCTGGCCGCGCCCTCGGAGAGCAAGGGGGGATGCAGCGGGACCTTCCCGTCCGGGAAGTAGAGGGTGGTGACGCGGCGGTGCGCCTCCGCGTCGAGCGCGCCGCCGGGGGCGACGAACGCTGCGACGTCGGCGATCGCGTAGTGGACGCGGTAGCCGCCGCCCGGGCGGCGGGCGAGGTGCATCGCCTGGTCGAGGTCGACGGAGGCGGGCGGATCGAGGGTGAAGAGCGGCAGGTCGGTCGCGTCGAGCTCCGGCAGCCGCGGGGCCCGGACGGCCTGTTCCGCTTCGGCGAGCACCTCGGGCGGGAAGTCCTGGCGCACGCCGAGCTTCGTGCGCAGTTCGCGCAGGGCGGCCCGCAGCGTGGCCTCGGCTGCGCCGGTCATGTGCAGGTGGCGGCGGGGCATGGGTCGAGCGTAGGGCCGGTACGGCGGGGCGGCACGGCGAGTCGGGCCGCGGGCGGCGGGCGGGCGGCAAGTGGGGCCGCGGCGGTCGTGGTGGGGTGCGGGGCCGCGGCGGACGGGAGCGGTTCCGGTCGGTGCGGTCGCCTACCCTGGCGCGGGGGCCGCACCCCCCTCCCGTACGTACTGAAGGAGAACCGCCGTGCTCGTGCTGCTGCCGCCGTCCGAAGGAAAGGCCGCGAGCGGTTCCGGTGCACCCCTGAAACTGGAGGGGCTGTCCCTGCCCGGCCTGGCCGACGCGCGCGCCGCTGTGCTCGACGAGCTGGTCGAGCTGTGCGCGACGGACGAGGAGAAGGCGCGCGAGGTGCTCGGGCTGAGCGAGGGGCTGCGCGGCGAGGTCGCCAAGAACACGGAGCTGCGGACCGCGGGCGCGCGGCGGGCCGGGGAGATCTACACGGGCGTGCTGTACGACGCGCTGGGCTTGGCCACGCTGGAGCCGGACGCGCGCAGGCGTGCGGCGAAGTCGCTGCTGGTGTTCTCCGGGCTGTGGGGCGCGGTGCGGATCACCGACCGCATCCCCTCCTACCGTTGCTCGATGGGCGTGAAGCTGCCGGGGCCCGGTGCGCTGGGGGCGTACTGGCGTACGCCGATGGCCGAGGTCATGCCCGAGGCGGCGGCCGGCGGGCTGGTTCTCGACCTGCGGTCGTCCGCGTATGCCTCGGCCTGGAAGCCGAAGGGCGAGGTCGCCGAGCGGACGGCGACAGTCCGGGTGCTGCACTCGCAGATGGTGGACGGGGTCGAGAAGCGGTCGGTGGTCAGCCACTTCAACAAGGCGACGAAGGGCCGTCTGGTGCGCGATCTGCTGACGGCGGGTGCGGCGCCGGGCGGGCCGGCGGAACTGGTGGAGGCGCTGCGGGATCTGGGATACGTCGTGGAGGGCGAGGCGCCCGGGCGGCCGGCGAAGGCGTGGGCGCTGGACGTGGTGGTGACCGAGATCCACTGAGCGTTGCAACATATGCAACGCTCATTGCGCCAACTGCACGCTCGGGGCAGGATGACGGCATGACTTCCGTGCTGGACCTTGCCCCCGTCGTCCCCGTCGTCGTCCTCCAGGGCGCGGCGGATGCCGTGCCGCTGGCGCGGGCGCTGGTGGCGGGCGGCCTGCCCGCGATCGAGGTGACCCTGCGGACGCCGGCCGCGCTCGACGCGATCCGGGCGATCGCGGCCGAGGTGCCGGAGGCGGTGGTCGGCGCGGGCACGGTGATCTCCCCCGAGGGGGTGGCCGACGCGGTCGCGGCCGGGTCCCGGTTCCTGGTCAGCCCGGGCTGGTCGGAACGACTGCTCGACGCGATGCGGGGGGCGGGCGTGCCGTTCCTGCCGGGCGTCTCCACCGCGTCCGAGGTCGTCGCGCTGCTGGAGCGCGGCGTCACGGAGATGAAGTTCTTCCCGGCGGAGGCGGCGGGCGGCACGGCCTACCTCGCGTCCCTCGCGGGCCCGCTGCCCCAGGCCCGCTTCTGCCCGACGGGCGGCATCTCCCTGGCGTCTGCCCCGTCGTACCTGGCCCTGCCGAACGTGGGATGCGTAGGCGGTACGTGGATGCTCCCGCCGGACGCGGTCGCTGCGCGGGACTGGCAGCGGGTGAAACGCCTGGCCGCGGAGGCGTCGACCCTACGGCCCTGAACGGGGCCTGCCCCCCACCGCCCTTCCCCGCCGCGGGGCCCGGGGGCGGCCGCTCCGCCCGCCGCGAACGGCCCGCCCCGCCCTACAAGCGGCGCGCCCGCGCCCCGGGGTCAGCGGAGGTGGGCTGTGTCGTTCAGTAGGCGGAGGGACGCGTTGCCGTCCGCGTAGTACGCCACCGCCGACAGCGACGCCGCCGAGAGTTCCATCCGGAACAGGGACTCGGGCGGGGCGCCCAGGGCCAGGCGTACCAGGGTCTTGACCGGGGTCACGTGCGTGACCAGGAGCACGGTCTTTCCCGCGTACTGCGCGACCAGCTTGTCCCGCGTCGCCGCGACGCGCCGCGCCACGGCGGCGAAGCTCTCGCCGCTGCCCGTGGGAGCTGCCTTCGGGGAGGCGAGCCAGGCGTCCAGGTCGTCCGGGAAGCGTTCCCGTACCTCCGCGAAGGTCAGGCCCTCCCACGCGCCGAAGTCCGCCTCGCGCAGGCCGTCCTCGATCCGCAGGTCGAGCCCCAGCCGGGTCGCGACCACCTCCGCCGTCTCGCGGCACCGCTTGAGCGGTGAGGTGACGACCGCCTGGACCGTGCCGCGCGCGGCGAGGACCGAGGCGACCGCCTCCGCCTGCCGGCGGCCGACCGCCGACAGCTCGGGGTCGGAACCGCCGCTGCCGGAGAACCGCTTCTGCGGCGTCAGGGCCGTCTCACCGTGCCGCAGCAGTACCAGCGTGGCCGGAGCGCCGAGATCAGCACTCGCACCCCAGCCCACGGTCGGCGCCGTCGCCGGTGCCTCCGCCGGGCGGGCCAGCGCCGCCCGCGCCTTCGCCGCGCCCGCCTTCGCATCCCCCGGCGGGCCGGACGGCGGCGGGACCGCCACCGCGCGGGCCGCCCGGGCGTCGAGCGCGGCGGAGGACGACGACGGCTCCCACTGCCGGCCCTTCTTGCCCGCGTCCATCGCCTCGTTGGCCAGCCGGTCGGCGTGCTTGTTCTTCTCGCGCGGGATCCACTCGTACGTGACCTGCGCGCGCGGGAACACCAGCGCCGCCTCCGCCGCCAGCGGCTTCATGTCCGGGTGCTTGATCTTCCAGCGTCCCGACATCTGCTCGACGACGAGCTTGGAGTCCATCCGGACATGGATCTCCGCGTCCGGAGCGAGCGCGCGCGCCGCCTTCAGCCCGGCGACCAGCCCCTTGTACTCGGCCACGTTGTTCGTGGCGACGCCGATGTACTCGGCGGCCTCGGCCAGCGTCTCACCCGTCTCCGGGTCCAGGACGACCGCGCCATAGCCCGCGGGCCCCGGGTTGCCCCGGGACCCGCCGTCCGCCTCGACGACCAGCTGCTGCATGGGGGCCCCTAGATACCCGAGTCGGCCGTACGGACCAGGATGCGGCGGCAGTTCTCGCAGCGCAGCACCGTGTCGGGGGCCGCGGCCTTGACCTCGTTCACCTCGGTGATGTTGAGCTCCAGGCGGCAGCCCTCGCAGCGGCGCTGGTAGAGCCGGGCCGCGCCGATGCCGCCCTGCTGGACGCGCAGCTTCTCGTACAGCTTCATCAGGTCCGCCGGCACGGACGCGGCGACGACCTCGCGCTCCTTGGTGATCGTCGCGATCTCCGCGTCGATCTCCTGCTGCGCGGCGTCCCGGCGCCCGGTCGCGTCATCGGTCTTGGCCTGCACCGAAGCCACGCGCTCGGTCAGCTCGCCGACCCGCTCCTGCGCGGACTCGCGGCGCTCCATGACCTCGAGGACGACGTCCTCCAGGTCACCCTGGCGCTTGGCGAGCGAGGTGATCTCGCGCTGGAGGTTCTCCAGGTCCTTCGGGGAGCTGACCGCGCCCGAGTCGAGGCGCTGCTGGTCGCGGACGGCGCGCTGACGCACCTGGTCGACGTCCTGCTCCGCCTTGGTCTGCTCGCGGGCGGTGTCGCTCTCCTCGGTCTGCGCCGCGACGAGCAGGTCGCGCAGCTGGGTGAGGTCCTTGGTCAGGGAGTCGAGCTCGGCGTGCTCGGGAAGCGACTTGCGCTTGTGCGCGAGCTGCGACAGACGTACGTCCAGGGCCTGGACGTCGAGAAGTCGGATCTGGTCGGCGGGCGCGGCGTTCAGTTGGGGGCTCCTGTGGATGTGTCGGGGTTCGGGGAGGACGCCGCGTGGGCGGTCCAGGGGTCGGTGACCGTACGCGAGACGTGGGTGCGCAAGCCCCAGCCGTGCCGCTCGGAGTGCGCGTCGAGCTGGGCGGCGGCCTGCTCGCACCAGGGCCATTCGGTGGCCCAGTGCGCGGCGTCGATCAGCGCGAGGGGACTCTGTTCGCGCGCCTCGGAGACGGGGTGGTGGCGCAGGTCGGCGGTGAGGAAGGCGTCCACGCCGGCGGCCCGGACGGCGCCGAAGAGGCTGTCGCCCGAACCGCCGCTGACGGCGACGGTACGGACGAGGGCGTCGGGGTCGCCGGCCGCGCGGACACCCTGCGCCGTGCCGGGCAGCCGGGCGGCTGCGTACGCGGCGAACTCGCGCATCGGCAGCGGGTGGTCGAGCTCGCAGATACGGCCGAGGCCGCGGCGGCCCGCCGGATCGGAGGGGTCCGGGACCAGGGGCCGCACGACCCGCAGGTCGAGCGCGCCGGCGAGGGCGTCGGAGACCCCGGGGTCGGCGGTGTCGGCGTTGGTGTGCGCGACGTGCAGGGCGACGTCGTTCTTGATCAGGGTGTGCACGACGCGGCCCTTGAACGTGGAGGCCGCGACCGTCGTCGTACCGCGCAGATAGAGCGGGTGGTGGGTCACCAGCAGGCCGGCGCCGAGCTTCACGGCCTCGTCGGCCACCTGCTGGACGGGGTCGACGGCGAAGAGGACCCGGGTGACCTCGGCGTCCGGATCGCCGCAGACGGTACCGACCGCGTCCCACTCCTCGGCCCGCTCGGGCGGCCAGAGAGCGTCGAGCGCGGCGATGACTTCAGACAGACGGGGCACGGAGGAAAGGCTACCTGTCCGCCGAGCCCCTTGGTCCTGCCCCTGGCCTGCCGTTACTTCTTCCCGGCCCGGCGCTGCTGCCCGAAGGCGGCCCCTACTTGATCAAAAACGTCCGCAGGTCGTCGAGGACCTTGTCGGCGGTGTTGCCGCGGCCCCTGGGATATCGGGTACTCCTGGGGCGGTCGAACAGGCGACCCACTCAGGCTCACTTAGGCGAGCCTTACCCCCGGCGGCCGCACACCGCGCAGCACAACCGCCTCCCCACTCTCACGCGAATCGCCCAACACCCACCCTTATGTGTGAAGGGGGGTGGTCTCGTGTTGTTCGGCAGGAAGTGCGAAAACTAGCTTCCCTGGCTGGAGGTGAGGTGCCGATGACAGCCTGTGCCATCGAGACCATCGCGCGGCCGGGGTTCACCATCGCCGCGGACGGCTCCTACGCCGCGCGGCTGGCGGGCGCCGGGGACGGGCGGTTCCCGGAGCGCTGGACGCTGGACGGACCCGAGCCGTACGCGGTGCCGCTGCCGCTCGGGCAGCCGGAGGAGGCGGACACCGAGGTGCTGCCGTTCACGGACGGACGGGTGCTGATCCACCGGCGTGTGGCGGAGCGGCACGGCTTCTCGCTGCTCTACCCGACCGGGCCGGGGACGGGGGAACTGCCGCTGGGCGCGGTCGGGTGCGACCGGCTCTCGCTGCTGCCGCCCTCGCCGGCGGGCAGCTGCGCGTACGCCCTGGCGGTGGGCGAGCGGTCGACCGCGGTGTGGCTGGTGGCCGGGGGCGCCCGCGGTCCCGAGCACGTCGTCGACGTACCCGGCCGCTGCTCGGGCGGTGTGTGGCTGGACCGTACGGGGCGGATGCTGGCCCTGGACCGGGAGTTGGACGGGCAGACCAGGGCGGTGGCGGTCGACCTCGGGCGGGGCGGGGAGGTCACACCGCTGCTGCAGATCGCCGACGACAGCAACGACCGGCTGCTGCTGGCGGACCCGGACAGCGGTCTGCTGCTGATCCGTTCGGACGCGCCGGGCCACGACCGCCTGGGGTGGGGGGTGCTGGGGAGCCTGCTCCCGGTGCGGTTCCCCGAGTGCCTGCGGCTGGCGGACTGCGCGGTGACGCCGTTCGCGGTGCAGCCGGGGCAGGTACTGATGCCGGAGAGCTGTGCGGTGGCGCTGCGGATCGACGGGCCGGCGGGGACATGGCTCGGGCTGTGGCGGCCGGCGGACCGGCGGCTGACCCAACTCTCCGCGCCCGGCGGGTGGGTGGCGGGGGCCGGACTGTGGACCCGGGACGGGGTGCTGCGGCTTCCGTACGTGACGGAGGAGGTGCCCTGCGGTATGGCTCGGGTGGAGGTTCCGGAACCGGCTCCCCCAGAAGTGATCACAGAACCCGCACAAGCGGAAGCCGCAGGTGGGGAACCGTACGCGGTCGCCGCACATCCCCCCGTACGCAGGCCCGTTCCGCTGCAGCAGGCCCCTCTGACGGGGCGCGGGGCACCCCCTAAACTCTCCTCGGGGGGCTACGCAGCTGTACCGGCCGAGAGCCGAGGGTGACCGCGGACTGTCGACGGGGCGTTCGTCGGTCGGGCGATCGTCGGCCGGGGTGGGCCGCCCGCTGACGGCACAGAAGCGAACTGACGGATCGACGGAGTGACTTCCCACATGTCTGAAGCAATGACCGACACGACCGAGGCGCGCCTGCAGGGGGCAGCCGCCCAGTCCGAGGACGGCCACGCCGGGCGGCACCGGGGCGGTGCCGCGGCGGAGGACTCGGCCGCTCCGGGACACGGACGCCACCGGCGCCCGTCGGAGGACGGCAACACGGCCTGACGGCCGGGGGACAGGGAGGGGCCGCCACGGGAAAACCGCGGCGGCCCCTCGCGCGTTCCCGGGGGCGGGTGGCCCCGGCCCGCCGGTCACCGCCGCGTGAATCGGGCCACCGTGTACGCGGTTGGGCCGGTGAGCCTTGTCCCTGTGCCGTCGAGCATGTCCAGGATCTCGAAGCCGGCATGCTCCGCGTAGTGCTCCAGTTCGCGGGGGAACAGAACGCGCCTGCGGATCTCGTCTCGGGCCTCGTCGCCCGAGGGGAGCACCCAGTGCCGGTGCATGGTGTTGATCTGGGTCCGCAGGTCCCACTCATGTCGGATGGTGACCGACGCGGGTCCCCTCGGGGTGTCCACCGTCGCGACGCTCGGCTCGATCCGGGTGATCGGGGCGACGGGGGAGCACAGCACGAGCAGTGCGCCCGGCCGGGTGTGGGCCGCGAAGGTGGCGAAGACCTGGCCGATCTCCTTGTTGTCGTGCACATAGGCGAGGCTGTTGCCCATACAGGCCACCACGTCCACGCGCTTCCGGAGTCGTACCGTGCGCATGTCCCCGGTGCGGATGTCCAGTTCGGGCCGGGCCTGGTGGGCGTAGTCGACCATGCCGGGCTGGAGGTCCACGCCGATGCACTTGAAGCGCTTGGCCAGGATCTCCAGGTCGCGCCCGGTACCGCATCCGAAGTCGACCAGTGTCCGGGCGTCCGGCCTGTGCGACTCGATCAGGGTCTGGCACATCCCGGCGCTGGTGCTGTCGGACTGGACCACGTCGTAAAGCGCCGGGTCCCGATAGAGGAGGTTTGTGGCTTCCACGTGCTCGGCTTCCGTGTGGGGGCTGGTCACATGAGGCTTCGCAGTCCGACCTCCAGGGCGAGCGCATCGCACAGCAGATCGGGGACAACCGGGGCGGCGTCGGCGTCCTTGCGCGCCTGCACGAGAGCCTTGCCGTCAACGTATCCGAGGTCCACCAGGACTGATTCCTTCAGCATGTCGTCCAGTACGGGCAAGCCGTAGAAACGCAGGCCCTTCTCCAGGACGGCCAGGAAGTTCTCCGGCTCGGCCGGCGCAGCCACCCACTCGGGCAGGCCCGCCCGTCTGATCCGCTCGCGGAACAGCGCCTTCCCGCGCTTGTGGTCGTGCGGTAACTGCTCCATGAACCGCATGATCCGCGGGTGCACGAGCGGGCTCACCGGCCAGACTCCGGCCCGGAGGTACGCGGGGTTGTGCATCCCGAACGCCATCAGGGTCGGTACGGGCAGTACCGGGATGGGGGCCAGGTGCTCGTTGACTTCGGCGAGTGCTCGGACCGCTTTGTGGCCGAGCCACGGCACGTGTTCCTGCGTCGGCAGTTCGGCCTGTGTTCTGGAGTGGTGGGCGTTGATTTCGTCCCCGCCGCTGCCCGTGAACATGACCTCGCACCGCCGGGCGGCTGCCTGCTCGCGTACGACATCAAATGCCTCCTGGTAGAAGGCTCCCGCCGGATCGTGCGGCTTGCACAGAGCGCGCACGCCTCCCGGGGAGAAGGGTGGGTGCTGCATGGCGGGGATGGCCGTGTCCCGGAAGCCGCAGTGCTCCACGAAGACCCGGCGTCGCTCGCGCTGCTGCCCGCCGGTGCTTCCTCCCACCAGCAAGCCGAAGCTGTGCACCTCCGGGAAGCGGGCCGCCTTCACGCCAAGGGCGACGTTCCCGGAATCCGCGCCGCCGGACAGCTCAACACCCACGCACCCGGTTGCCGTCGGCGCCTCGCGGATCACGCCGGTCAGCAACTCGGCCAGAGCCGCGAGTGGATCAACGCCGGCCCGCAGCGCACGCGGCTCAAGTACGTGTTCGGCGGGCTCCGGGTAGTGGATGCTGAGTCCCGAGGGGGTGAATGTGGCCGATGCCCGCTCGGTGAGGCGGTAGACGCCTTCGAACAGCGTCTCGGACGTGTAGCGATGCTGTCTCGTCAGCGTTCGGGCAACG
The DNA here is from genome assembly GCF_053763515.1 of Streptomyces mabaensis. Classification (NCBI taxonomy): domain Bacteria; kingdom Bacillati; phylum Actinomycetota; class Actinomycetes; order Kitasatosporales; family Streptomycetaceae; genus Streptomyces; species Streptomyces mabaensis. Next base: position 186,381 of record NZ_JBSOPZ010000009.1, on the reverse strand, counting down.
ACGCACGGCACCAGACGGTCAGCCCGCAGATACGGTCGCAACGCCGTCAGGTCCCATGACGCGTGCAGCTCACCAGCCCTCCCCACCAGGTAGAGCGGGGCTGTGCCGAAGACACCCGCCGACAGACGGGCTTCCCCGGGCTTCATGGTGAGTTCGACGAAGTCTGCCTCTTCCCGCTTGCACTCCTTCACGCGGACCCGTACGTGCGGCGCCGGCTCGTCGTTGACCTCCATGACCAGCGTGGACACATTCGCGAGCTCGATCCAACTCTCACCGCTGATCCAACGGCCGCCTTCTGATCTCCACCGCGGCTCCTGGAGATCGGACAGGCGCAGACACATCGACAGCATGTCGTCCCTTTCCGATGTCGTGCGGCGGGGCGGGGCCGCGAACGACCCCGCCCCGCCTGGCGTCAGCCCTGGATCACTTGCTGCAGTGGTCGCCGTTGTTGTCGCCACCACCCGGCATCTTGTCGAGCAGCATGGCCTCGACAGCCGGAACGCCGGTGATCAGATCGCCGGTGAACAGCTCGTCCACGTTCATCGTTTTCTCCCTTACGGTTTTAGGTGGACTCCGCGGCTGGTGCTGCGGAGTTGAACCCGTCCGGCTGCCGGACCCTTGCGAAGAAGGCAGCCGGGCGGGATGCCCGCCGCTCACAGTGGGCGGGCCCTCCCTCGTCACAGGCGGGGAGCCTGGACGCGTGACGGGGAGGAGTCAGGTGGGTCAGGATGCGGCGGCCACGCCCAGGGCGAAGCCGACCGATCCCGAGATGGTGATGATCAGGAGCGGTCCGGCGTAGCGGCCGACGACTGCGGCTACCCCCTTCACAGTCGCTCCCCACGGCTGCGCTCGTTGACCTCGCGTACCGCGGCGCTCAGCCTCGCCGCCCCGTCCTCAGGCGTGGTACAGCGGTGCTGCGGGCAGCAACACCGCGAGAACCGATTCGAACCCGGCGGCAGATCCGCGCCCTCGTAGGTGTCGACCCTCAACACCCCGTCCGTGCCTCGCTCCTCGGTCATCCGGGCCAGTCGGGCCCGCGCTTCGCTTCTCATCCCTCAGCCCCTCGGACGACGGTTCCGGCGAGGTCTCGCCGCTCCTTGCTACCTCTACGCAACCGCGTGAGCACGCACAGCGGTACCGTTGCAGCGGCGTCAGGACTTGAAAGCCTTGAAAGTTCGTAAGGGTACGGGGAGTTGAGGGCATGGCCAAGCGTGAACCGAACGTGGCGCTCGGGCGACTGCTCGCCGAAAGCCGCTGGACTCACCGCCAGTTCGCGCGGGCGGTGAACCGCGTCGGCACCGAGACCGGCACACCCCTGCGCTACGACGAGTCGGCGGTGAGCCACTGGCTCAGCGGCACGGTCCCGCGCAGCGCGGTGCGCGTGTGCATCCTCGAAGCCCTCGCCCGACGCCTCGACCGCCCTGTCACCCATGCTGAGGCCGGCCTACCCTTCCCCCGCGATCACTCCCCCACGGCCGCGGATACCGTGGAAGGTCTAGTCGACCTGGGGAGACACGACATGGACCCGTCCCGCCGTAGCGTCCTGGGCGCCAGTCTGTTCTCCGTGGCCCTCACCATCCCCGGCTGGCCCGACGTGATCGGGCGGGCCGAAGCCGTCCACTCCGGCCGCACCACCCGCATCGGCATGAACGAAGTGGACATGGTCATCGCCATGACCGAGCGCGTCTCGGAGCTGGACGACCAGTTCGGCGGTCGCCACGCACGGCCCATGGCGGCCTCGTTCATGGTCAACACCGTCGCTTCCTACCTGCGCGCCGACGCGCCCGAGAACGTGCGGAAAGCGATGCTGTCCGCGGCTTCGGACCTGCTGTACCTGACCGGCTACATCGCCGTGGACGAAGGACTGCACGGCCTCGCACAGCGCTACTACGTCAAGGCACTCGAACTGGCGGGTGCGGCCGAGGACCACCTGACCTACTGCACCACCCTGCGCGGCATGAGCGTCCAGGCAGTCGACCTCCGCCATGGGGCGAGAGCCATGGAACTGGCCGACGTCGCTGCCGCCGCCTCCCCGAAAGCCGGGCCCCGGATGCTGGCCTTCCTCGCCGGTCAGCAAGCACACGCCGCCGCGCAGACAGGCGACCGTACGGGCGCCCTGCGGTACATCCGCGAGGCTGAGGGAGCCATGGACCGCGCCGAGTCACGCGGCAAGGCGTTCGGCTCGTACGACCCTGCAGCGCTCAACTACCACATCAGTCAGGTCCGTTACGAACTCGGTGACGTTTCCGGCGCCATCGAAGCCATGCAGGAGTCGGACAAGGTGCGCTACAGCGTCTACCGCCGCGCCCGCGTACGGCACCGCGCCACCCTCGCTGAGCGCCAACTGGAGATCGGCCACCTGGAAGCGGCCTGCGCCACCTGGCACCAGGCGCTCGACGACTACCCCATGGTGCAGTCCGGCCGCGCCGACGACCGGATCAGAACCATGTTCGGCCTCCTGCGACCCCACCTGAAGAACGCCACCGCCCGGGACCTGTACGACCGAGCAAGGACGGTCGCGCCACCGTCCTTGGCCAGCTGACCTGCCCAGCAGAGACGACGTCTCATGCCAGACGGGTCACACCGGGGCGTACGGAGCCGAAAGTGCCGCGAGCTGGCCGCGGACACCGAGCAGACCGCCGCCGAGCCCAAGTGGCAGACGCTCAAGAGCGTCACCACGTCGAGCAGCCCGACGGCCGCATCATCTGGCCGACCCGGGACCGCCGATCGGGGAATCGCTTGCCATCATTCGGCGACGAGCGTCGATGAATGATCTCCATTGCAGCTCTATATCCGCTATCGACACGATGGGCGACATCTACGGGTCAAACTTTGAAACGAACTCCCGAGACTCCATCATCCTCATGAAGTTTAGTGGAGTCAACTTGGAAGACTCGGCAGATCGAAGGAATTCTACCAGGCCAATGAGGCTGCACCCCTCTGAGATCATCTGCCGAACTTCAGCCACGAATGCTTCCGCTAGAAGCCGTCGCAACCGTTAGCCGTGCCGGATCCCGGAGTTTTTGCGACTGTCATTACACCCCCTGATGCGGATTCGATTAGAACACCATCCGACGCGGAATGGATCCATACGCCGAGGCCACTGGCGAGCAGGTGTTTCGATTTAGCGAGAATCAGGTCGAAAGGTGCAGCCAGTGATGGGATTACGACGTTATCCCACAGTACAACAAGCCGGGAACCAGGCGACATGTGCCGTCGAAGCAGATCCCTAAAGACGAGCACTTCATCCTGCTCATCTTCAAAGATCTCTTGCTCCAGAAATGGAGCACTCTCCCAATTGACCCGTCCTTCAGAATCTCTGGCAAGCCAGCCCAGGGCGGATTGCTCCGCCTGAACATTCTCCTCCCAGTTTAGCAGCACGACTTGGCCGCGCTCCTCTTGAGTCATGTCGCCCAGTAGGGGCGAGAGCCGCTCAGGATGAGTGCCGTAAAAATCTGTCATCGCCATGCGTTCCCCTTCAAGAGATTCAACATGTCACCCTCAGTCCCCTTCCACGGAACGGCATGCCGCCAACCGGTCGCCCCTTTCCAACCATGACGTTAATGTGCGGACCATTCTTGGCGCCATAATCCAATCCAAGCTGCTTATACACGCCGTTGACGTTGGTCTCGAACCCGACGACCTTGCCGTAGACTTTGGAAGACGCCAGCTTACTAAAATAAGGGGTTCGACTTAACGAGTCAATTGGACCAAGAAGCTCTAGAGCCTTGTTTCTCGCCTGCAGAGTGCCCGTAAGTCAGACGTTCTTGGGGGCATAGCCCTTGACAGACGTGGAACTTGATCAGCGCTAGCCGCATTTTCGCCTGCGCGGCAATTGCCGTATCAGGGTCGCGCTGCTGGCGGGCAAGGCAGTCAAACCCGTAGCGTCCGCAGTGTTCCTCCACCCCTCGAAGGAAACTCGGACGTGAATACTTCCGCCTGGTCCCAACTGTCGGGAACGATTACGCCCGGGGTGTGCGCTGCGTGCGCAAAGCTCATTACGCACACGCGGGTCGTCCGCCGGCCCGCACCCACTGTCCGCCCGGCCGCATCGGAACCGGCGCAGCGGACGGAGCCCGGTGCGCGGGCCAGGCAGCGTGTTTCCGGCGCCGTCCGCCCCGGCCGCGGTGGCGGTCGGCTTCTCCTCCCCCACTCCCACAGGTGGGGACGAGACGCCGCGCCGTGTACCTGGCCTGGCCCGGCGCGGCCAGCGGCGCTCGCCAGGGCGCGGACAACGTAGCCGCCACCTTCACCGTGCCCCGGGCCTCATCCTGATGCCCCGAATCCCTGTACACGCGGCACACATCCCGCGGACCGCGACCGTATGCTCCACAGCCTCCACCACGCCCGCCACCTGCCGCGTGGGAAGAGCAGTGAGCGTTGGAAGTGGCATGGGGCGGGACGTTGACCGGACCCCGGTGCCCAGCTGCACCAGGTGGGCGTGATGTTCGCCTTCAACGGCCGGGCAGCCCCGGCAACGAGGATCCTGACGACCCACCCCCTCGGCAGTTGTCCGCTGACGTTGCCGTCACCGTTGCAGTCAAACGCCCTGGAGGCCCGGTCGGAATCCTCCGTCCGGACCTCCAGGCTTTTGCGTGAGCAGAGTGCTACGCCTACTCCATTCGGCTGAGCCATCGCTGACATACGTCAACGGTGATCGGCTCGAACAGTTCAGGACTCGACACCTCGAAGAGGAATTGAGTCAGCAAATCGACATCCACTTCATCGATCTCGACACGCTCCAGCATGTGAACTGCCCCGGCCCACCGCGGCAAATCAAGAATGTCTACTTCTCTGGAAATGCACCGCTGAAGAACCTCCCTTACAGCATCACGATCCAGGCGTACGGAAGGCCCCTCGCGTCGATCACATCGGTTGGCGCCGTCGATTAGCCGATCCAGCGAAGATTCCCATCGAATCAAACTGGTCAGAGCCTGGCAAGCATCCGACTCCACGGTCCTCACCCTCACTTGAACTTGATGTGCGCGATGCTGCCGCCAGGAAGGAAAGTCGTCTTGTAAGACAACTCTGTGACCCCTTCGGCATCCACCCGCTTCCGATACACCGCGTACGACCCGGGAACCCTTCCAGGGACCTTGTAGCTGAACTCCGCAGCGCCTTCAGGGAGGCGAATGATCTGCGGAATCTGGGCATCCCCAGGACTCCCCTTCATGAAACGGGTGAGGTTCTTACGCAACGCTGGCGACAGGTCATCGACCCCGGCAGCAGCAGCAACCTTTTCGCCTCGTGTCAGGTCTGTGCCGCCGGATCGCGGTCCCGGCTTCGATCCCAGGCCTCCGCCGCCCTTCCCGACTCCGAATGCGGCAGCTCCGAGCGCTCCTGCGGAAAGAGCTTCCGGAAGGGTGGAAACGTTCTCGGGGCATTGTCCTTGGCAGACATGGAACATGATGAGTGCGAGCCGCAGCTTGGCCTGCGCGACAATTGATGTATCGGGATCTTGCTGCTGGCGGGCAAGGCAGTCAAAGCCGTAGCGTCCGCAGTGCTCCTCTACCCCGCGGAGGAACTTGTCCGTAAATACTTCCGCCCCGTCCCACGTGTCGGGAACTATTACGCCCGGGTAGATCTCCGTGTAGCCGTCGCAATCGCCGTAGCAGCCGGGAGGCGTGTCGTCCGGACCGTCGCTGGCGACGGGAGCCCTTCCGGGTGTGGTGTTCTTCCCCGGTGTTCCGTCCGGCTTCGTTCCGCGGGTTGGGCAGTCGACTTCCGCACACATTCCGCTGGGGTCGCTGGTGGTTACCGGAGTGTTGTTGGCGTAGCTGTAGCCGTTGAGTGACTGTGCGCTGTGCGTGGCAAGGACCGGGTCGACGCTTATGAATTGACCGGTGGTGGGGTCGTATTCGCGGGCGCCGATGTGGGTGAGGCCGGTGGTGGTGTCTGCCGGCTTGCCGAGGAAGCTCTTGTCGTCGGGCCAGGCGCCGGTGGGGGTGCCGCGGAGACTGCCGAAGGGAGTGGTGTGCCGCTTGGTGATCGCTTGGGTGCTGCTGTCGAGAGCGAGGCTGGAGGTGCCGTGCCGGTCTGCCGCGAGGAAGGAAACCTTGGCGGTGCCGGATTCATTTGTGCGGATAGCCAGAACGGAGTCAGCGACCGTGTAGTAGCGGTTGGCCCATTTCTTTCCGGCCTTGAGGTGGACTTCCGTGGTCCCTGTGTAGAGGACCGTCTCGCCGCCGATGTCGCGTCGGATGAGCAGTTCACCGTCGGCGTCGTAGATGTAGTTGGTGCTGGCGGTGCCTTCGGTGAGCTTGCTGAGAGCGCCCTCGGGGTTCCAGCTGAGTGTCTGGCTGGTGGTGCCGCCAGCATTTTCGACGCGCTGGATGGTGTTGCCGGTGCTGTCGTACTTGTACTGGTCGGCAACGCCGGTGCAGCTGGCTGTTTTGGTGGTGGCGGCCAGTGCGTGGGGGCGTGCCTGGTTATAGCAGTAGGTGGTGGTGGTCGTAGTGGTGTCGTGCTTGGTTTCAGTCGCGCGCTGGCCGGCGGTGTTGTAGGTGTAGCTGGTCCAGTAGGGGGCCGGGCCGTCGATGTTGCTGGTGGTGCGGCCGGTGACCGTGCAGTCGGCCGTGCGGGGGGTCCAGGCTTCGGTCAGGCGGCGTTGGCCGTCGTAGGTGAAGCACTGGTAGTCGGGCTTAGTGGTGCCGCCGAGGGTGGCCGGGTCTTGGATGGAGGTGACATTGCCGGCTTGGTCGTAGGTGTAGTTGAGGTCCTGCGGCATCCAGGGGTGGGTTTCGTCAGTGACGAAGGACCGTGTGAGACGGCCAGTTCCCTGCTCGTACCGGTTATTGAGGTAGGCCTTCTTGACCCCTGCAGCCGTGGACGTGCCCAGCGTCATCTGCTGGGCTTCCCCGAGAGCCGAGTAAGAGACACCCAGGAGGTAGCCGCTGATGCCGGTCAGCCCGACGGGCAGTCCGTAGGCGTTGTAGTCGGTTCCGATGATCTCAGAGGGAAGGCCGCCGGCGGCGGGTTCCTTGATGTTGTTGACCGTGCCATCCAGCCGGTAGGCCGTGCCGTAGGTGCTGGTGGCGGTGACTGCGCCGGCCGTGACGAGCGGGTCGTCGCTCGGCAGGATCAGGTCGGTGCTGGTGGCTCGGCCCAAGGAGTCGTAGGCGGTGACCTTCTTGGTGTAGGCCTTGCCCGTAGTGCCGCCTTCGAAGCGGGTCGAGGTGTCGGGCAGGCCCTTCAGGATGCTGTCGAAGGTCCAGACGGCCAGTTTGTTCGCATCCGTCTTGGAGGACTTCCACTGGCCGGTCTTTCGGCCCAGCTCGTCGTATGCGTAGAGCAGCGTGTTGTTGTTCGAGTCCTGGTTCGAGTTCTTGGTGGTCGCGATCTGGTCGAGCGCCGTGTACGTGGTGCTGGCGGTTCCCTTGTCAGGGTCGCTCGCGGTGATCTGACGGCCGAAGAGGTCGTAGGTGTAAGACCACTTGGCGCCGTCGGGACCGGTCACCTCGGACGGCTTCCCGTCGCGCGTGTAGGTGTGGCTGACGCTGGTGTACGCGGTTCCAAGGGTGGCGCCGTATGCGGTGTCGTTCGGCGTGGCGCCGCTGTAGGTGCGGGTCTGCGTGGTGCGGCCTAGGGCGTCGGTGATGGTGCGGGTGGCTGTACCGCCCTGGAGGGCGGACGTGGCGACGGAGTCACCGGTGTAGGAAGTGGTGGTCTCCCACTTCTCCTGGCCGAAGATCAGCAGCTTCGACGTGGTGGCTCGGCCAGCGCCGTCAAAGGCCGTTTGCGTCTGCTCGGGTGCCTCGCCGTACTCGGCGCGGGTGTAGATGCCGTTCGGGGCCGTGGTGTCGTCGAAGATGTCGGCGAACGTCTCGTAGGCCAGGCCACGGGAGTCGTAGCGGGTGTCGGTCAGGATCCGGCCGCCGAGCGGTGACGGGAACTGCCCTTGGAGGGGGCGCAGCAGTGCGTCGAGGATGGTGAAGCTGGTCTGGTAGGTGGTGCCGTCTGCTTTGAGGGTGGCCACCGAGGTCCAGGGCGGTGCGGTGCGGGTGACGGAGTACTCGTACTTTGCGTTGGGGGTGTCGACGCCGGGAACACGATTGGGCAGCCAGGTGCCGGTGATGCGGCCCAGTGCGTCGTAGTTGTGCTCGGTCTTCTTCAGGTTGGCATCGAGGGTGCGCTTGGTGAGCCCGCGGGTCGGGTCGAGGTAGGTGTAGGCCTTGTGTTGCTGACCGTTGGCAGCAAGCTGGGGGCTGCTGACGATGGTGGAGGTCAGTGGCCCCTTGTCAGCCGGCGTGTAACTGGTCGACGTGACCTTGCCCTCGGCGTTGGTGACAGTCAGGGGCCGGCCGAGTTTGCTGGTCGCTGTGTCGTAGGTGGTCTTGGCGACAGTTTGCCAACCGGTGGTGGCGGACGGGTTGCGGTCGGCGGTGCCGAGGGCGGCCGGGTAGGCCTGGGCGCGGCCGCTCCAGGTGGGCAGGCCCAGGGTAGGTGACTGGGAGATGCTCCAACCGGTGGCGGCGGTGTTGTCGTAGACGACCGCCGTATCAGCCAGGACGTCGCCGCGGGTCGCCGAGGACACGGGCAGGTTCAGCTTGTCATCCGTGATGACGTTGCCAGCGGTGTCCTTGCAGGCACTAGCGACGATCCGAGTGCGGGAGACCAGATTGGTCAGGCCCTTGGCGTCGTTGCGGGCGTACCAGGTGCGGGCGCAGGTCTCATCGCCGGTCTTGTTGGAGTCGCCGGCAGCGCTGACCTGAGTGGTCATGCCGTAGTCGTCGTAGACGTTGTCGGTGTAGCTGCGACGCCAGGCCGCGGTTGCGGTCAGATACGTGTAGTTGGAGGTCCGGGCGGTGCGCACGAAGTGCGCCTTGGTGTTGGCGTAGGACTTCTGCTGGCTGGCGGTCTCCTTGCTCCAGCTGTCGCTGACCGTCGTGGAGATCGGTGTAGAGCCGTTGTACGTGATCTGCTGGCGCTCGAATCCGGCGTACGGGTCGAGGTCGTTGACGTCACCGACATCCAGGCCGGGCAGGTCGATGCCCCTGACGACGGCGGCGCGTGTGGTGGTCGTGCCCTTGAGCTTGTCGCCGTGCATGCCCTGCATGAACAGCTTGACCGTCTTGGACTGGGTGTGGGCGGTGTCGCCGGTGTAGCTGGTGACCTTGCCGTACCCGCGCCAGTTCGACCACGTCCGTTCCTTGTCGGGAGTGAACGGGTCGTCGTTGTAGTGCCAGCCTGGGCTCTCGTAGGTGTAGGAGTTCTCGACGGGTTCGTTCTGGCCGGCCGGGTCGGTGGTGGTAACGGTGGCGACGTTGTACTTGTGGAACCAGTCCAGCTCCGGGGTGTCGCCGCCGTTGGGGGCCCAGTAGAGCGGGTAGCAGGACAGGGCGTTGTTGTCCTCGGCGGCGGGCATCTTGCTGCCGCGGACGCATTGCGGGGCGGACAGGGTCACGGTGGTGATCGCGCCGGTCTCGGAGGTGACAGTGTTCAGGCGGGGCCGGTGCAGCGGCAGGATGTCGTCGGCCGGAGCGTCGACCCGGTTGGGCTTCATGTGGTAGGTGAAGTCGACCGGCGGCAACGTGATCGGAGTGCCGGGCTTACCGGTGCGCTGCAGGGACTTCAGCACCAGGGTCTGGTCGGAGCTGTTGCCGATGTCGCCACCGTCGAGGTACTCCTGGATGAGCTTGTAGGAGTCGACTGCGACATAGGCGTCGGGCTCGGCAGCCGTGGACCACACGGAGGTGTCGATGCCGGTCAGGCGCTTGCGGGAGAAGAATGTAGGCCCCTTGGCGAGGCAGTCGGTCTCGGAGGCGGTGCAGATGGCGTCCAGCGGGACGTCGGGCCAGTTGTCTGCGGTGTCCTCGTTGAGGGAGGAGCAGTCGGCGGCCGTGCACCGTTCGACGTAGCTGAAGTTCACCTTGCCCGAGGGGGTGCCGGTGAAGAGGGTGTCCGCGCGCTGTCCGTAGCGGATCTCGTTCAGGTAGCCGCCGCGGGTGTAGGGAGCGAGTGCGGTCTTGTCGCCGTTCTTGGCGTAGTGGTTCGACTCGGCGGTGTACCAGTAGGTGGAAGCGTTGCCGTGGACGTCCTGGACCAGGTCGAGGTTCCAGCGCCAGGCTTGTGTCTCGGACCGGTCGGCGAATGTGCTGCCCTTGGTGTAGCCGGGCTCGCCGGAGTCGTCACCGAAGACGGGCACCGTCCACACCGAGTTGGTGCGCTGGGTGTCGGCGCCGGGGAGCTGGTTGAGGCCGAAGGTGTAGGTGGTGCCGTCGCCGGTGACGACCTTCCAGTGCTCGCCGTTGCCGTCGCCGTTGGAAGCGCCGGTGGCAAGAGTGACCTGGGAGGCGTCGTCGTTCTTTAGACGCCACTTACCGGTCGTGTCGTCCTTGACGAGTTCGCTGGCTTTGCCGTTCAGGACGAGGGAGGCGTTCTCGTACTTCCAGCACTGGTCGAACTTGTCGCTCTGGCCGTCGTCGTCGCAGGAGCCGTACTTGCGCTCGATGTACGAGGACGTGAGGTTGAAGCCTTCGCCAACCTGGGAGCTCTGGTTGTTGGTGTTTGCGGTGCGTCCGTCGATGCTGCCGGTGTCGTAGGACAGGGCCAGCGACGGCACCGGGCCAGCGGCGGCCGGTGGCACGGTCAGCGGGTAGGACCAAGTGAACGATCCCGAGGAGGCGCCAGCCTCCCAGGTGGAAGACGACGACAGAGGGGTGGCCTTGAAGTCACCCGCGCCGTTGCCGGAGGTGGTGGTTGTGGCTGCCAGCGCCATCACCATCGGAGCACCGCTGCTGGTGGAGCGGCTGCCGCCCGAGGCCGCGGGGGCGAGGGTGACGGGAGCGCTCACCGTCTGCTTGCCGAGGTCGTTGGTGGAGGGAACCGGAGTCGCGGTGCGGCAGGCGGCCTTCTGCGGCGTGGTCGTCACACAGGCAGGCAGGCGCACCAGGCCCAGACGCGTGGACCAGTTACCGCCCACAGCCGAGGCGAACGAGCTGTAGTCGACCGCTATCTTGGCCTTGCCGGGCTGGTCGGTGGCGGCGGTGAACAGCACGCCGGTGATGCCGGCCTTCCGGGCGGTCTTCTGGTCGAGCACGTTCACGCTGGCCTTGCCGGCGGCCGCGGCAACTGCGCCACGCGACTTCCTGTCCGGTTTGGCCACCGTGACGCTGACCACCGAGCCGGCGGTCTGCTTGGCTGACACGTCCCGGGCCGACTTCGATGCTGTGGGCCAGGAGGCACGGCGCTCGCTGCGAGCGCGCTCGGCTTGGGCCTGATTGGTCTTCTTGTTCTTCGCGACCTGGGCCAGGGCTTTCTTGCCGCCCAGGCTCGTGATCGCCTTCACCTTGCTGACGCGGGGCTTGGGAACGTCTGTCCGGCCCAGCGGGTCGGCAGCAGTAGCGATGGGCGGGTCGGCAGCGGCAGCGATGGGCACGAGTGCGCCGGGGACTGACAGAGCCAGGACCAGAGCCCCGATCAGCGGAACGCGATATCGACGGGCGCCAGCTCGGCTTGGCCCGTCGCCTCCTGGCGCGGGAGTTCTGGCAATGCGGAAGGATCTTGACACCCGGGGTCACTCCATGGGGGATACAGCCGCCGAGAGTCGGCAGCAGAAGAATGGCGGTAGAGAGTGCCCGGCCGGAGACACAGGCGTGGCTCCGGCCGGGCTTGCGTTCAAGGGGTGTTCAGGTACCGACAACGCTTTGGACTTGGGCGTCGCTGCTGAGCGCGCCGGCCCACAGGCGGATGTCGCTGATCCTGCCGGGCAGGTAATTGCCCCAGGCACCCGCGAGGTAGCCCTTGCCGACAGCGAACTCCCCGCTGCCGACAGCCGCGGTATAGGCGAGGTCTTCACCCTGCCGGTCTGCGGTCAGGTGCAGGCTGATCGTCCTGGCCTGGGCGTCATAGATTCCGGTCAGGCGCGTCTCGGAGTCCATGAGGGCGTTCTCGTTGCTGACCACCGATGCACCGGTGCCGTCCGCGGTCAGGCGACCGAAGTGCCAGCGGCCCAGCTGGACCGTCTTGGTGACGAACTCGCCGTTGTCATCCGTGACCGGATCGCCGTTCGCATCCCGCACCGGTTCCTGCGCAGTGCCGGTCTTCTCGAACCACAGGCTCCAGGACGAATCCGTCGCGGTCTTCTGCCCGAGTATCTGCGCCTTGTAGCCGACCGGCTTGGACGCAAGCCCTGCGGAGTCGACCAGCGCCTCCGTGGTCACCGTGAAAGAGCCGGAGTCGTCCACCACAGGGCCCGGCGTCGTACCCGCACCGGTGGTGCCGTCGAGTACGACATTCTCGCCGTTGAGTGAGGCTCCCGAAGACAGCGTCAGGGTGCGACTGTAGCCGGAGGAGTCAGTCAGTGAGGTTCCCTGCTTACCCGCCGGATTCCAGCCCGCCACGAGCTCGACGAACGCATTCCCAGCCTTGTCGAGCAGCGCCATCTCCTGCTCGACCTGAATGTCGTTCAAGGCGCCTTGCCACACACCCACCTCGTCGATCACACCGGCGAAGTAGTCGGTGTAGAGGCCCTTGTGCTTCGCCCGCCCGATCTGCAGCGCTCCGGTCGCCGACCACGTGCTGGTGAGGGTGTCACTGCCCTGGCTGTTCCCGTTGACGTAGAGCGTCATCGTGTTCTTCTCGGCGTCAACGACTGCGGTGAGGTGAGTCCAGACGCCGGTCGTGGCGGGGGCCTTGGCGTTGACGCGCTGGTTGTCCAGGGACGTCGACGCCGAATCGGCATCGGCCAGGCGGACGCACCAGGTCCCGACGGTTTCGCAGTAGCCGAGGTAGAACGGGCTGTTCTGAGCACCGTCCTGCCCCAGAACCGTGTAATTGCGGCCCTTCTTCTCCAGCCGGACCCAGGCCGTCACGGTGTAGGAGGCACGCGTGTCGAGGACCTGTCCTGCCGTCGCGGCGTTCGCAGCCGTACCGTCCAGTTTGAGCCCCGAGTCGACGCGCCTTTCTTCAGGCGTGGTCCCCGTGGCCGCCTTGGCCACGAATTCGCCGCGGCGTCCCTGATCCGTGCGCATGGCACCGCCAGCCAGAGTGGCGTTGTCCTGCAGCGTGGCATCGGTGGTTGAGGAGTCCACGGCCGCCCCGGACGTCTCATCGAAACTCCACCGTCCGATGGGCCCGTCACCCTCCTTGACCACGAACTCGACGATGCTGGTGGCGCCCCACCGGCCCACGGAATCCTTCGCCTTGACGGACAGATGCATGGTGCCGGATGTGGGAGGTACCGGGTTGATCGTCACTGTCGCGCCGGACTTCTCCGTCCAGATGCTGCCGCCCGTCGACAGCTGGTACCGGTACGCCACATTCGTATCCCCGGCGGCCGGACTCACCGTGAACGAGCCAGTCAGTCCGGGCTTGCCGCCAGGGACACAGTCGTTTGTTGTGCACGGTGTGTACGGAGCAGAGGCATTGAAGGTGATATTGGGAGCCTTCGGCGCGAGCGAGTCGACGCTGAAGTAGCAGGGAGCGGTGTAGCCGGTGTTCAGGAAGTTGATCCCGTTGTCGTAGTACGACAGCGTCAGGGCTTTGAGCCGGTACTTCACGCCCTCTTGAAGAGTGGGAAGGGGCTTGCTCTGCGGTACGAGATTGCCCACGGTGGCGCTTGTGACGTCTGTGTGGGCTGTCACCCAGGCCGTGCCGTCCCAGCGGTCAGTGCGCCAGCGGATGCGTAGTTTCGCTTCGGGTGAGCCGCCCGAGACGGTGAGCGGTGTGCCGGTCACCTGAGGAGTCGGGTCACTCACCACCGACGGAGCAGCGGAATTCGTTGAACATACTGGCTTCGTGCTGGTGACGAAGCCGACGTCCCTGGGCAGTGCGGGGATTCCGACATAGGTCACGCTGAGTACGGCGTCGTCGTCGAACCGCTTCCACGAGATCGTGTCCGTCTCGTCCTTGGCCATCAGCATCAGCGTCAGACGAGCGATGCCGCCGGTGGCGAAGCTCCGGACCGTCGCGGTCAGATTCTCATCCGTCTCGTCCGGATTGTCGTTGAACTCGATAGGAGCGCGTGGCTGAGAGGGGGAGCAGTGGCTGCCCCGTCCCGCCGAGACGTGCCGATCACCCATCTGGTCGAGCTTGGCCGGTCCCGGCCACTTCGAGGCCGAAGAGATGTTGTTGGTGCGTTCCAGGTCGACCCAGCGGGCGTCGCAGGAGAACGACCATGTCTCGGTCACCCGGAACGTCGCGTCCAGCACGTGCTTGCCCTTGAGCTGGTCCGGCGCGAACTCGAAGTACATGCGGTTCACATAGCCGTTGCCGCAGTAGTAGGAGACGCCCCCGATCACAGCTGAGCCGCACTTTCCGACGCTCATTCCGTTGGAGCCGCCGGAGAAGTTGTAGAAGACGTCACCGTCGGAGGACAGCACCGTACGTTCCGACTCGTTCAACTCCCACGTCGGATCGATGTAGACGGGGTAGTCGGCCGGCTCCGTCTGGGCCAGCAGCTCAGTATCCGGGGTAACTGTCACTGAGTCTGCGTCAACGGCAACATCCAGCACCGCGGACTCGTCCCCCGCTCCTGGACCGGCGAGCGGATCGCCCTCTTCAGGCGGCGCTACCGGAACAGGGTTCTCAGCGGGCGAAGCAGGATCCACCGGCGACAGAGCACCGATCTGCGCGCTCGGGCCGGATCCGCGGTCGGAGGAGCTGTCCGCCTGCGGTGTCGTATCGCCGGCTGAGTTCCACATCTGCGCAGCGGGCGCGCGGAAGACGACCTGGCCATTGGCGTCGTACGTCTCAACGCCGCCGGCCACACTCTCCTTGACGGTCAGGCCTTCGGCCTCCATCGCGAACTCAAGGCGCTTGAGCTCAGGATTGGCTGCCGCCTTGGGGGTCTGGACCTCGAGGACCTGCCGGTAGCCCTCCACCGTTGCCGTCATGATCAGGTCAACATCGGGCAGGATGTCTTCGTACACAGCCCGCGGCCCGTCCAGACGCGGAGCAGGCAGACGGCCCGGCCAGCCCAGCGACACCGACCGGCCGTCCTCAGCGATCGTCACGAGATCCGAACCCGTACCACCGGCTGAGAACGTCACATCGACCGTGGCGGCCTTCGGCCCGATGGAGCCGTCCGCACGCCGCTCGAGTGTGGCGTCCGGGGCCGTCCAGCCACCACCTGGCGCTTCCACCCGCACCGGAACGATCGACTTCTCCATGGTGAACGTCTCACCGTCGGGATTGGCGAAAACCGTCTCCCGCTCGGTGCGTTCACCGGCAACTTCGACGCGTTCTCCAGCAGCCTCAGCCCGTTGCAGGGCCTCCTGCCCCTCGGACAGCTCAGGTTCAGACGCCTCTGCACCGGCCCGCGCCAGTGCAGAGGCTCCATCCGTGAACGGCGGAAGTACCGCTGCGACAACGGCAGCAGCGACTGCGGCTACCCCAAATCTGCGGCGCGCACGACGCCACACCCCACCATTCACAAGCCCGCCCCAGGTCTTACATGGCCCCTACATAAGTGGGCCAAATATGGGTCCCGGTCATGAGCGAGTCAACAGTGATCAACATCACATCTGCGGCATGAATACGCAGATCAGCGGCTATATCGACCGACACTGCTCTGGGGTGGGTGCCGTATCAGGTCCTCCGACTTCCGTGGAGCGCCGAGCACTAGCCGTGCTTCAGGGTCAGGACCTCCGGTGCCGCGAAGGTCTCGGCCGGGGGCCGGGCCTCGTAGTACGGGGTGAGCAGCTCGTCCAGCTCCCCGTACGTGAAGGCCTCCTTCGCCGTGTCGAACTTCGCGGCCACGCGGGGGCGTTCCATGACGGCCACGATCCCGCCGTGGACCACGAAGAGCTGGCCGGTTGCCCGGGACGCGGCCGGGGAGGCCAGGTAGCCGACCAGGGGCGAGACGTGCTCCGGTGCGAGTGGGTCGAGCTTGTCCTCGTCCGGGACGGCGAAGCTCTGGAAGACGTCCTCGGTCATCCGGGTGCGGGCGCGCGGGCAGATCGCGTTGGCCGTCACGCCGTACTTGGCGAGCGCCAGCGCCGTCGACGTGGTGAGGCCGACGATGCCGCCCTTGGCCGCCGCGTAGTTGGGCTGGCCGGCGGACCCGGCGAGGAAGGCCTCCGAGGAGGTGTTGACGATGCGGCCGTAGACCGGACCGCCGGCCGCCTTGGAGCGTTCGCGCCAGTGGGCGGAGGCGAAGTGGGTGGTGTTGAAGTGGCCCTTGAGGTGGACGTGGATCACCGAGTCCCACTCGTCCTCGGACATCGAGAAGATCATGCGGTCACGGAGGATGCCCGCGTTGTTGACCAGG
This sequence comes from Streptomyces mabaensis, assembly GCF_053763515.1. Classification (NCBI taxonomy): domain Bacteria; kingdom Bacillati; phylum Actinomycetota; class Actinomycetes; order Kitasatosporales; family Streptomycetaceae; genus Streptomyces; species Streptomyces mabaensis. The sequence goes on along the minus strand of NZ_JBSOPZ010000009.1, from coordinate 170,171 downwards.
ATGTCCAGTTTGCCGAAGTGGGAGACGGCCGTTTCGACGAGTTCGCGGGCCTGGCCGAAGTCGGCCACGTCCCCGAGGTGGGCCACGGCCTGCCCGCCCGCCGCCCGGATCTCGGCGGCCACCTCCTCGGCCGGCGCGGCCGAGGGCTCGCCCGAGCCGTCCCGCCCCGGCCGGCCGAAGTCGTTGACCACGACGCTCGCGCCGAGGCGGGCGAGTTCGATCGCCTCGGCGCGCCCGAGGCCGCGGCCCGCGCCGGTGACGACGGCGGACAGGCCGTCAAGTGGCAGTGACATCAAAGTCCCCTCAGATCTCGATGCAGGTGCGGAGCGCCTCGCCCGTGCGCATCTGGTCGAGGGCGTCGTTGATCTCGGCGAGCTGCACCCGGTGGGTGATCAGCCCCTCCAGGTCGATCCGGCCCGCCCGCCAGAGGGCGATGGCCCGCTCGTACGACGTGAGCACGTCGCCGCCCCCGTACATCGACGGCAGAATCCGCTTCTCGTCGAAGAACAGCTCGAACATGCTGAGCTGGAGGAAGTCGTCCAGGGCGCCCGCGCCGACGACGCAGAGGGTGCCGCCGCGCCGGGTCGTCTCGTACGCCGTCCGCGCGGTTGCGGACTTGCCGACGACCTCGAAGACGTAGTCGAAGCCCTCGCCGGCGGTGAACCGCTGCTTGGCGTCGGGGAGTTCGTCCGGCGCGACGGCCTCGGTGGCCCCGAACCTCAGGGCCGCCTCGCGCCGCGAGGCCACCGGGTCGACGGCGACGATCTGGGCCGCGCCCTTGAGCCGCGCGCCCTGGATGGCGGAGATCCCGACACCACCGCAGCCGATGACGGCGACGGACGAACCGGTGGACACGTCGGCGGTGTTGACCGCCGCGCCGAGGCCGGTCGTGACCCCGCAGCCGATGAGTGCCGCGATGTCGAACGGCACGTCGTCGGGTATCGGTACCGCGCAGCCCGCGTCCACGACGACCTCCTCGGTGAAGGTGCCGGTGCCGGCGAAGCCGAACACATCCCCTCCGGGGCGCCTGAAGTTGGGGGTGCCGGCGTTCATGAAGCCGGCCAGGCAGAGGTGCGTCTGGCCGCGCTTGCAGGCGGGACACCGGCCGCATGCGGGCAGCCAGCACAGCAGCACCCGGTCGCCGGGCTGGACGCTCGTCACGCCGTCGCCGACGTCGACGACCTCGCCCGCGCCTTCGTGGCCGGGGATGAAGGGCGCGGGCTGCGGCAGCACGCCGTTCATCGCCGAGACGTCCGAATGGCAGAGGCCGGTGGCCCGGACGCGGATCCTCACCTTGCCGGGGCCGAAGCCCACCGCCTCGACGTCGTCGAGTATCTCGAGCTTGTCCTGGCCGATCTCGTGCAGTACGGCTGCGCGCACGGTGCGGCTCCCTTCGATGGGTACGGGTCGATGGGTACGGGCTGCGTGCTTGCTAGACGTGCTCGACGACCGTGTCGGCGAGGACCGGCGCGTCGTCCCGCTCTACGGCGGTGACCGACACCTGGACGCGGCCCGGCGACCGCCACATCCGGATGCGCAGGGTCTCGCCGGGGAAGACGACTCCGGCGAAGCGGGTGGTGTACGAGCGGACGCGGGAGACATCGCCGTCCAGGGCCGTGTCGACCACGGCCTTCAGCGTCATGCCGTACGTGCAGAGTCCGTGCAGGATCGGTCGGTCGAAGCCGGCGAGCTTGGCGAACTCGGGGTCGGCGTGCAGCGGGTTCCAGTCGCCGGAGAGCCGGTACAGCAGCGCCTGGTCCTCCCGGATCGGCTGGTCCACGGTCCTGTCCGGTTCGCGGGCGGGCAGTTCGAGCCGGCCGGCCGGGCCGCGCTCGCCGCCGAACCCGCCCTCGCCGCGTACGAAGATCTGGGCGTCGCTGGTCCACAGCGGGCCGTCGCCGTCGGCGACCTCGGAGCGCAGGACGAGGACGGCGGCCTTGCCCTTGTCGTACACCGCCTGGACCCGGGAGGTCGCGACGGCCGTGCCGCGGACGGGGATCGGCCGGTGCAGCTCGATGCTCTGGCCGCCGTGCAGTACGGAGGCCAGGTCGACGTCGACGCCGGGGGCGGAGAGGCCGCCGGCCAGGGCCATGCCGCTGCCCGCGACGGTGGCGAAGCTGGGCAGCACGTGCAGCCTGGACTCGAGGGTGTAGCGGAGTTCACCGGGGTCGGTCGCGGGCACGCCCGCGCCGAGGCCCAGGTGGTAGAGCTGGATGTCCTTGTGATCCCAGCTGATCTCGCTGGAGCGGGGTTCGGCCGCCACGGCCCTTGCGGCATCGATCGGCATGAGGATGCTGCTCCTTGACGGGAGGCGGGTGGAAAGACCTCGGTGCGGCCGTCCGCACCGTCGGCCGCACCGAGGTCGTCGGGGACCGGCCCGCCGCGCCCGTTCTAGAACGCGTTCTAGGCCGATGGCCCCTATGTATAACGCACCCCGCAGTACATGTGAAGACTGCTGACGTGACGTCAGATGTGCTGGGTCCGGGCCCGTTCCGGGGCTATTCGATGGCGTTCACCAGGCCGAGGACGGGGGCCGCCGGTTCGGCGACCTGCTTCACCTGGCCGAGCTGTCCGAGCTGGCGGATCTGGCCGAGCTGGCTCATGACATCGAGCTGCTCCTCGGCGGACTGGCTGCTGGGGCCGGCGTGCGGGCCGGGGTGGTGGTGGGCACTGGCGGCGGGGGCGGCGAGGGCCGAAGCCCCGGCGGCGAGGGCGACGGCGGCGAGAATCCGGTGTGTCTTCGTCATGCCTGGTCAACGGCCGGGCGGACGGGCGGTCACGGTCCTACGCTTGACCTGTGAACGAGATGCCCCGGGAATACCGGCCGGCGAAGTGTGTACGCGTCCTCCTCGCCGAGGATCAGTGCGCGCACGGCGCTCTGGCGCTGCTGCTCGGCCTGGAGGCGGACATCGAGGTCGTGGCGCAGGTCTCCGCCGGGGACGAGGTCGTGGCGGCCGCGCTCCGCGTCCGTCCCGATGTGGCGCTGCTGGACCTCGGCCTGCCGGTGCGCGGCGGACTCGACGTCGCCGCGGATCTGCGGGAGGAGGTCCCGGACTGCCGGGTACTGATCCTGGCCACGTCGGGCCGGCCCGGATATCTGCGCCGCGCCCTGGACGCGGGCGCCGCGGGCTTTCTGGTCAAGGACGGCCCGGTCCAGGAGCTGGCCGCCGCGATCCGCCGGGTGCTGACCGGTGAGACGGTCATCGACCCGGCCCTGGCCGCGCCCCCGGACCGCGCCCTGTGACCGCGCCCGCGAGCGTCCCCACGCGCCGGACAGGAACCTAGCTCCGTTCCGCGGTGCCGCGGGGCAGCCACACCAGCATCAGCAGCACGCATCCGATCAGTACGAGTCCGCCGGTACGGAACGCCAGCGCGTAGCCGGCGGTCAGGGACTCCGGGGCCGCCGCGCCGCCCGTCCGCGACGCCGCGACCGTCGACAGCACCGCGAGGCCGAGCGCACCGCCCATCGTCCGCGAGGTGTTGATCAGCCCGGAGACGAGGCCCGCGTCGCCCGGCGCCGCGCCCGCCGTGGCCAGCGCCGCGAGCGGCGTGGCGGCCAGGCCGCCGCCGAACATCATGAGGAGCCCGGGGCCGAGGACCGCCGTGAGGTACGTGCCATCGGCGCCCATCGTGGACTGCCAGCCGAACCCGGCCGTGGCCACCAGCGTGCCGATGAGGGCGAGGTTCCGCGCGCCGGTGCGTGCCATCAGGCGGGGCGCGAGCTTGGAGCCGAGTACGACGGCCAGTGAGCTGGGAATCAGCGCCAGGCCCGCCCCGAGCGGGGTGTAGCCGAGCACGTTCTGCGCGTACAGCGTCATGAAGTACCACATGCAGAACATCGCCGAACCGCATCCGAACATCGCCGCGTTGGCCGCCGACACCGTCCGTACCCGGAACACCTTCAGCGGCATCAGCGGCACCTTCGTCCGCGCCTCCACCGCCACGAAGACGCCGAGCAGGGCGAGTCCGGCGAGCAGGGGCAGCAGGGTTGCGGCCGCCGTCCAGCCCTCGGCCTCGGTCTGTGCGATGCCGTACGCGAAGACCGCGAGCCCGCCGGTGACCAGTACCGCGCCCGGCAGGTCGATCCGCCGCCGGCCGCCGGCGCGGCTCTCCGCGAGCCACAGCGCCGCGCAGACCAGGACGACCGCGCCGACGGGCACATTGATCAGCAGCACCCAGCGCCACGACAGCAGTTCGGTCAGCGCCCCGCCGACGAGCCCGCCGGCCGCGCCGCCGCCCGCGCCGACCGCCGTCCAGGTCCCGATGGCCCGCGCCCGCGCGGGGCCCTCCGGTACGGCCGAGGTGAGCAGCGTGAGCGTCGCCGGGGCCACGACGGCCGCGCCGAGGCCCTGCGCCGCGCGGGCGGCGAGCAACTGCCAGCCCTCCTGCGCGAGTCCGCCCGCGAGCGAGGCGGCGGTGAACAGCCCGAGACCGATGAGGAACATCCGCTTGCGGCCGTAGATGTCGGCGGCCCGTCCGCCGAGCAGCAGGAAGCCGGCGAAGGCGATCGAGTACGCGTTGACGACCCACTGGAGCCCCAGGTCGCCGAGCCCGAGTCCGGTGCGCATGGACGGCAGGGCGACGTTCACCACGGAGATGTCGAGTACGACGAGGAACTGCCCGGCACACGCGGCGAGGACCACCGCCCAGGTGCGGACGGGGGGCGCGGCAACGTCGGGGGTGCGGGTGTCGGGCGGGGTCTGGACCATGGCCGCCATGCTCGCAGGTGTTGCGTGCCCCGTACATCGGTTTGTCGTCGCACAGGAATTCCGCCGCTGGACCTACGACTTCAGGACCTACGACATTTCGCCCCCACCTTTCAGGACCTGCGCAGCAGGGTCACGACCGCCGCGCCGCCCAGCCCGATGTTGTGCGCGAGTCCCACCCGCGCACCCGCCACCTGACGTGCGCCGGCCTCACCGCGCAGCTGCCAGACCAGTTCGGCGGCCTGCGCCAGGCCGGTGGCGCCGAGCGGGTGGCCCTTGGAGATCAGGCCGCCGGACGGATTGACGACCCACCGGCCGCCGTACGTCGTCGCGCCGCTCTCCACGAGCTTTCCCGACTCGCCGTCCGCGCACAGCCCGAGCGCCTCGTACGTCAGCAGCTCGTTGACGGAGAAGCAGTCGTGCAGCTCGATGACGTCCACGTCCTCGATGCCGAGTCCGGACGCCTCGTACACCTGCCGGGCCGCGGCACGCGACATCGGCTTGCCGACGACGTCGATGCACGAGCCGGACGCGAAGCTGTCGCCGGTGTCGGTCGTCATCGCCTGGGCCGCGATCTCGACGGCCCGGCCGTGCAGGCCGTGCCGGCCGACGAAGCGCTCCGAGACGACGACGGCGGCCGCCGAGCCGTCGGAGGTCGGCGAGCACTGCAGCTTGGTCAGCGGCCGGTGGATGGTCCTGGCGGCGAGGATCTCGTCCACCGTCCAGACGTCCTGGAACTGGGCGCGCGGGTTGTCCGCCGAGTGCCGGTGGTTCTTGGCGGCGACGGCGGCGAGCTGCGCCTGCGTCGTGCCGTACCGCTCCATGTGCTCGCGCGCCGCGTTGCCGAAGATCTGCGCGGTGGGAGGGGACATCTCGAAGCCGTGGCCCGCCGCCATGACCCCGTAGTGACGCGCGACCGGCGAGGTCGCGAAGGCATCCGCGCCCCCGCCGCCCGCGCCCTCCGCGCCGCCGCCCAGGGCTCCCTTCTTCATCTTCTCGAAGCCCAGCGCGAGGACGCAGTCGCTGAGCCCGCCCTCGACGAACTGCCGGGCCATCATCAGGGCCGTCGAGCCGGTCGCGCAGTTGTTGTTGACGTTGTATACGGGGACGCCGGTCAGGCCCAGTTCGTACAGGGCCCGCTGGCCGGCCGTCGAGGCCTGGAAGCAGTAACCGGCGGCCACCTGCTGCACCTGCTCGTACGCCAGCCCGGCGTCGGCCAGCGCCTGTGTGCCCGCCTCCTCGGCCATGTCCCAGTACTGCCAGTCGCGGCTCTCGGGCTTCTCGAACTTCGTCATGCCCACACCGACGATGTAGCTCTTCATGGTCCGTCCCCTTGACGTCTCGTCAGTCTCGCGGAAGGCCGAGGATGCGCTCGGCGACGACATTGAGCTGGACCTGTGTCGTACCGCCCGCGATGGTCAGGCAGCGCGACATCAGGAAGTCGTGCACGGCCCGCTCCCCCGGACCCTCGCGCACCGCGCCGGCCGGTCCAAGGAGTTCGAGCGTCAGCTCGGCGGTCGCCTGCTGGTGCCGGGTCTGCGCGAGCTTGCGGACGCTCGCCCCCGCGCCCGGCTCCACGCCCGACACCTGCCGCATGGTGGTCCGCAGCCCGATGCAGGCGAGGGCGTGCGCCTCGGCGGCGAGCGCCCCGATACGTGCCCGGTACGCGCCGTCCAGCTCCGCCGACCGGGTGAGCAGCGCCTCAAGCCCGGTGTCGAAGGTCAACTGGTCCGCCATGTGGACGCGTTCGTTGCCAAGGGTGTTGCGGGCAACCTGCCAGCCACCGTCCACCTGACCGACCACGGCGTCGGCGGGCAGCAGGACGTCGTCGAAGTAGACCTCGTTGAAGAGCGACTCCCCGGTGATCTCCCTGAGCGGCCGGATGTCGATCCCCCGCGCGGCCTTCATCTCGACGACGAAGTAGGTGAGCCCCTGGTGCCGGGGAGCGTCCGGGTTGGTACGGGCGAGGAGGATGCCGTGGTCCGCCCCCTGCGCGGCGCTGGTCCACACCTTCTGGCCGTTGACACGCCAGCGCCCGTCCTCCGTACGCTCCGCCCTCGTGCGCAGCGACGCCAGATCGGACCCGGCCCCCGGCTCCGAGAAGAGCTGGCACCACAGCAGCTCGCCGCGCAGGGTGGGCAGCAGGTAGCGGTCCCGCTGCTCCCGGCTCCCGTACGCGATGAGCGAGGGCACCACCCAGGTCGCGATCCCCAGATCGCTCATCTTCACCCCGGCCGCCCTGAGTTCCTGCTGTACGGCGAGTTGCTGGACGGGGCCCGCGCCCAGGCCGTACGGCGGTGGAAGGTGCGCGGCGGCGTACCCGGTGGGCGCGAGGGCCCGCCGGGCGGCCGCCGGGTCCAGGCCGCGCGCCCGCCGGATCACCTCGCGCGCCTGGTCCCGGTATCGCCGCGCCTCGGGCGGCAGCTCCAGCTTCAGCTCCCGGCGGGCGCCGGCCACGGCGAGCCGTACCGCGTGCTGCCGGTGTACGTCCCCCGCGCCGAGCAGCTGGCGCGCGACCGTGGCCCGGCGGAGATGGAGGTGCGCGTCGTGCTCCCAGGTGAAGCCGATGCCGCCGAGGATCTGAATGCAGTCCTTGGCGCAGGTGTACGCGGCGTCGAGGGCGGTGGCGGCGGCGAGCGAGGCGACGAGGCCGCGTACCCGCGGATCCGGTTCGTCGTCCGGCTCCGCCGCGCGGGCCGCGTCCCAGGCGAGCGCGCGGGCCTGCTCGACCCGTACGAGCATGTCGGCGCACAGGTGCTTGATTCCCTGGAACCGCCCGATGGGACGGCCGAACTGCTCACGCACCTTGGCGTACGCGGTGGCCGTCTCCAGCGCCCACGCGGCGGTACCGCACGCGTCGGCGGCGAGGACGACCGCGGCGAGGTCCCGTACCCGCGCACTGCTGATGGGGAGGACCCGCCCGGCCGGAATCACGACCCCCCGTGCGCGGACCTCCGCGGTCGGGCGGGTCGGGTCGGCGCTCTCGTGTGCGCGCACGGTGAGGTCCGCCGCGTCGACCGCGAGCCACACCGTCGCGTCGGCGCCCCCGGCCGCCTCCGGCTTCCCCTTTGGTTCCGGCTCCGACTCCGGCTCCGCCCGCGCGGCGAGCAGGACGAGGTCCGCCTCGGCGCCACCGAGCACAGGCGGCGCGGTGCCGTCGAGCAGGTAGCCGCCGCCCGCCACGGCGACGGCGGTGAGCGAACCCGTGCCGAGCGCGACGGCGCCGATCCGCTCGCCGGCCGCCAGCGCGCCGACCAGGTCCCGGGGCCCGTCCGCCCGGGCCAGTACCGCGGAGGCCAGCACGCTCGGCAGATACGGTCCGGGCAGCGCGGCGCGTCCGGTCTCCTCCAGCGCGACGGCCAGGTCGAGCATGCCGCCGCCCCCGCCGCCGTACGCCTCCGGCAGGTGCAGGCCGAGGAGGCCCTGCGCGGCAAGGCCGTCCCAGTAACCGGGCCGGCCCGTCCCGCCGGCCGGAGCGTCGAGGACCTTGCGCACCTCGGCGGCGGGCACCGCCCGCGCCACCCACCCCCGCACAGCCCCGGCCAGCGCCCGCTGCTCCTGAGTGATCCCGATGCCCATGCGAACCCTCGCCGTCGCCGTGGTGGGTGAGCGGCGGCCAGACTAGAACACGTTCCAATCTGACGGAAGGTCAGTTACGCGGCCGGCTCACCCAGGCTCCTCGTGTAGCGCAGCCCCGGACGGCCGTCCAGCAGGGTCTCGCCGGTGGATACGAATCCCGTGCGGACCAGTACGGCTTGTGAGCCGGCATTGTCCAGGGTCGTCACGGCCCGCAGCGCGGTCAGGCCGTACTCCGCTGCGGCCAGGACACATATCCGACGGACCGCGGCGGTGGCCAGGCCCTGGCCGGCGGCCCGCTCGGCGATCCGGTACCCGAGCTCGGCAGAACCGTCCGTCACATCGATCAGGTTGACCCGGCCCAGTACCTCACCACCGCTGTCCACCAGCACATGGAAGAAGCACACCCCGGCGGCCTGCTCGGCGAGCAGGGCGCTGTGCCGTGCGTCGAACCGGGCGAAGTAGTCGTCGCCACGGTCCGGAACCGACGCGGCGAAGTAGGCCCGGTTCTCCCGTTCGAACGCGAGCAGGGCGGGGGCGTGGTCAGGGCGGAGGCGCTGGAGTTCGGGCATGGGAGCACGGTACGCATCCCCGCACGGCGCATGCCGGGTCCGGGCCCCCGCCTCCTCGCACCCCCCACCCCGCCCGTCCGCCCGCCGCAGGCGGTACGGCAGCATGGGGCGCCCCGAGCCGTACCACCCTGGAGGAAGCCATGGCACCCAAGCCGGAGACTCTCGCCGCCTTCGAGGCCGCCAAGGGCTTCATGCCGGTACGCGAGGGGCTCGCCCTGCACCAGGCCGCCACCGCCGCCGGCGCGCTCGGGCTGCCGCTGCTGGAGGTCGGTACGTACTGCGGCCGCTCGACGCTTCTGCTCGCCGACGCCGCCCGCGAGGCCGGCGTGACCGCGATCACGGTCGACCACCACCGCGGCAGCGAGGAGCAGCAGCCCGGCTGGGAGTACCACGACCCGGCCGTGGTCGACCCGGAGGTGGGGCGGATGGACACCCTGCCGACGTTCCGCCGGACCCTCCACCAGGCCGGTCTGGAGGACCACGTCGTCGCGATCGTCGGCCGGTCCCCGCAGGTCGCGGCCGTCTGGGGCGGCAGCCTCGGTCTCGTCTTCATCGACGGCGGACACACCGACGAGCACGCGACCGGCGACTACGAGGGCTGGACGCCCCACCTCGCCGAGGGCGGCCTCCTGGTCATCCACGACGTCTTCCCCGACCCGGCCGACGGCGGCCAGGCCCCGTACCGGATCTACCGGCGAGCCCTGGACTCCGGGAGCTTCACCGAGGTCTCGGCGACCGACTCGCTGCGTGTCCTGCGCCGCACCAGCCCCGGTATCCGACCGCGCAGGGCTTAGGTCCTGTCCGGGCGATCAGGCTGGATCAGCGAGCGGCGTCTGGTGCGTGCAGCTGCAAGGCGGCCGGGTTCGCCCATAGCGGAGCTATGGGCGGATTCGGCCAACGCGGCAGATGTGCGTGCCAGACGACGGGAGCCCAGCATGATCGGCCGGACAGGGCCTAACATCGCGACGTGCCGTACGACGACAGCCCCTCCCCCTCCCCGCGCCGCCCGCGCCGCGCCTCCCCCCTCGGTGTCGCGCTGGCCGCGCTGGTGCCGAGCTGCCTCGCGGGGTGGCTGCTCTGGCAGGCGATGAGCACGCCGGCGGACCAGGAACCGCCCCGGGTGCTGCCGCTGCCCAGCCAGTCCGGTACCCCCGGCGCGACGCCCGGCGGCGCGACCCCCGGTACGAGCGAGCAGCCGCCCGCGACCGTGACGGCGACGCCGCCCACCAAGGACGACAAGCCGGGCGGGCCGCTCGCGGGCAAGGTGGTGGTCGTCGACGCCGGCCACAACCCGGGCAACTTCAAGCACACCCGCGAGATCAACCAGCTGGTCGACATCGGCACGAACAAGAAGGAATGCGACACCACCGGCACGTCCACCAACGCCGGTTACACCGAGGCCGCCTTCACCCTGGACGTCTCCCGCCGACTGCGCGCCCTCCTTGAGCAGCAGGGCGTGATGGTCGTCTTCACCCAGAACGACGACCGCCCGTTCGGCCCGTGCATCGACGAGCGCGCACGCGTCGGCAACGAGGCGAAGGCCGACGCGGTCGTCTCCGTCCACGCGGACGGCTCGGCGGCCGGCCACCGCGGCTTCCACGTCATCCTTCCCGCACCGGTGAAGGGCGGGTCGGCGGACACCGCGCCGATCGTCGGCCCCTCGCGGGAGCTGGGCGAGCGGATCGCGGGCCGGTTCGTCCGGGCGACGGGCAGCGCGCCGTCCAACTACGTGGGCGGCGGAACGGGGTTGGACGTACGCAAGGACCTCGGCGGGCTCAACCTGTCCACCGTGCCGAAGGTGTTCGTCGAGTGCGGAAACATGCGGGACGCGAAGGACGCGGCCCTGCTGACGAGTCCGGAGTGGCGCCAGAAGGCGGCCCAGGGCATCGCGGACGGCATTGCCGACTACCTGGCGGGGTAGGTGCGGGTCTGATACCCGGCGGACGCCCCGGCCGGGCGGGCGATAGATTCATCCGTGCGATGGGGAGCCGCCCGAACTGAGCACCCCCCAGCTTCGCACCGCGAAACCGCCCCGACGAGACGACCGAAGAAGGACTTTCACGTGAACATCCGCTCCCTCACTCGAGGCGACGGCGTGGTGATCGGAGCAGCGGTGTTGCTGTTCATCGCCTCGTTCCTCAATATCCAGGACCTCAGCGCCTTCGGCAACGACGTGACCGTGAACGCGTGGGACTTCACCTCGATCCTGGGGAGTGTCTTCCTGGCCGGCATCATCGGCGCGGCGCTGATCGTCATCGCCCGCGCGCTGCCGCAGCCGCGCAAGGTCGCCGGGCTCGACCTGGGGCAGTTCGGGGTCGCGTTCGCCGTCTTCGCCGCCTGGTCGGCGTTCTGGGCGATCATCGACATCGAAGAGGCCGGGATCGGCATGATCCTCGGTCTGATCGCGGCTCTGATCCTCGCGGGTGCCGCGGTCGCCACTCCGCTCGTCCCCGCCCTCCAGGCCGGCCTCATCCCCGCTCCCAAGCCGCAGGCCCCGTCTCCGTACGGCGGCCAGCCCGGGCACCCGGGCCAGCCGGGTCAGGGGTACGGCTACCCGGGCCAGACGCAGCAGCCCTACGGCGGCCAGCCGGGTCAGCCCGGCCAGCCCGGCCCCGGTCCGCAGCAGTCGTTCGGCGGGCAGCCCCAGGGCGGGCAGGCCCCGCACCCGCAGCAGGCCGGCCAGCCGCAGCCCGGCGCCGGTGCTCCGGCGGCCGACTTCGCGCCGTTCTGGTTCGCGGTCCCGGTCGCCCGCCCGCTGTACGCCGAGGACGGCTCGCCCACCCCGATCGCCGAGCTCGCGCCCGGGACCTGGTACCTCGCGGTGGAGCAGCGCGGATCCGCTCTGGTCGCCCAGACGCAGGACGGCCGCCGCGGCGTCCTCCAGGACACCACCGGCATCCAGCGCGGCTGAGCGCGACGCCCAGCCGCACACAGCCGCACACAGCCGCACACTGACGGCCCCTCGCCCTTCCGGGCGGGGGGCCGTTGCCCTACAGTCTCCTGACGCTTCGTCAGGAAGGGGACGGCATGCGTCTCGGACTCGCACTCGGCTACTGGGGACGCGGCCCCGACCCCGCCCATCTCGACCTCGCCGTGCAGGCCGAGCGTCTCGGGTACGACTCGGTGTGGACCGCGGAGGCCTGGGGCTCCGACGCCTTCACCCCGCTGACCTGGATCGCGGCGCACACCTCGCGCATCCGCCTGGGCACCGCAATCGCGCAGATGGCCGCCCGCAGCCCCACGGCCACCGCGATGCACGCGCTCACCCTCGACCATCTCTCCGGTGGCCGCATGCTGCTCGGGCTCGGGCTGTCCGGACCGCAGGTGGTGGAGGGGTGGTACGGGCGCCCCTTCCCCGGCAGCCCGCTGACCGCGACCCGTGAGTACGTCGAGGTGGTCCGCCAAGTCCTGCGCCGGGAAGGGCCGGTGGAACTCGACGGCCGCTTCCACTCCCACCCGTACCGCGGCCCCGGCGGCACCGGCATCGGCAAACCGCTCAAGCCGATCACCCACCCCCTGCGGGCGGATCTTCCGGTCCTGCTGGGTGCCGAGGGGCCGAAGAACATCGCCCAGACCACCCGGATCGCGGACGGCTGGCTGCCGCTGTACTGGTCACCCCTGCGTACCGACGTGTACGCGGCCTCGCTCGCGGACCTGCCGCCCGGCTTCGTGATCGCGCCGATGGCCCGCGCGCAGGTGTGCGACGACGTGGCCGAGGGGCTGCTGCCCGTGAAGGCGATGCTCGGCTTCTACATCGGCGGCATGGGACACGCCGCCCGGAACTTCCACGCGGACCTGATGGCCAGGATGGGCTTCGCGGCCGAGGCCCGCCGCATCCAGGAGCTCTTCCTCGCCGGCCGCAAGGAGGAGGCGGTGCTGGCCGTCCCGGACGCCTTCGCCGACGAGATCTCGCTCGTCGGCCCGCGCGAACGCATCGCGGAGCGGCTGGAGTTGTGGCGCAAGGGCCCGGTCACCGACCTGCTCGTGACGGCCCCGGACCCGGTGACCCTGCGAGTGCTGGCCGAGCTGAACAATTGAGACCGTGCACACGATCGTGTGATCGCAGCGGACTATGCCCGCGCCGGTCTCCGCCGCGCGCATAGGTTCCGCGCATGGCAGCGCGGTACGACATCGAGATCGAGCCCGAGGTGCGATCCTGGCTCGAATCCCTTCCCAGAGACCTCTACCGCATTGTGGAGCGGCACGCGGACCGCTTGGCGGATGCTCCGACAACCCTCGGGGAGCCGTATTCGCGGCATCTGAAGGGACCCGTCCGCGAGCTGCGCTTCCATCTCGGCACGAGCCCCTTCCGTATCTCCTACTGGCTCGCACCCAACCGCCGTATCGTGTTGCTTACGGTCTTCCGCAAGACCCGCATGCGTGAGGACGCACAGGTCGAACGCGCAATGCGCGCCCAGAAGGAGTGCGAGGCCGCACATTGCCCGGCCCAGGGCGAGTACCACCGGACGTTCGAGGAGCAGGCATGAGCCAGGGCTACCACACTCAGTGGAAGATCCCCGACGAGCACCGAGCCGATCCCGCCTACATCGAGGCGGGCGCGGCGATCGCGCTCGGCCAGGCGGTGTACGACTTTCGAGCAGCGCTCGGGATCTCGGAAGCCGAGCTTGCCCGCCGGGCCGGACTTGCCGAGGCCGAGATCGAGCAGATCGAGGGAGGCGGCGCGACTCCCACGCTGGCGCTGCTGAGGAAGTTGGCCTCAGCCCTGGATGCCCAGCTCGATCTTTCCATCGACTCGGACGAAATGTCCCTGGCCTTCGTGCCGCACGCGCCGCACGCCGCCTGACAGCCGGCTCAGCCGAACGTCGCCCGCGTCAGCCAGAAGTCCAGCAGCTCCGCGTCCCCGAGTACCTCCACGCGGTCGCTACCGGCGGGCAGCCGCCGGTAGAAGACCTGAAGCACGTCGGTGAGCGGTCCGCGCAGGGCGACCGTCGCCTTCTCGTGGCCGTGGCGCCAGGTGAACCCGTCCTCGCCGAACTCGATGAGCCACTCCGCGCCGGGCACGTCCGTCGCGTGCAGGTGGATGCTGCGGCCCGCGCCGCGCAGCTCCGCGGCCTCCTTGTCGGTCCCGGTGGACTGGGCCCAGCTCACGATGTCCAGCCACTCGTCGATCGTGTCCGCCGCGACCTCCGGGTCCACCTCGAAGACGATGCCGGCGGCGGTCGCCGCGTCCGCACGGTGGACGACCGTCTCATGGGCCATCCGCCGCGCCCAGAATCCGGAGCGCTGCTCGGCCGCCCACGTCCACACGGAGGTGTCCGGGCCGGCCTCCCGGAGCGTCGCGGCGAGTTTCTCGGCGCCCTCCTCCAGCCACGCGTCCAGCGCGGCGGCTTCGGCGTCACCGGGCCCGAGGAAGTCCGGCACCTGGTTCTCCGGGACCTCGGCCGTGGCCCTGGTACGTACGGTCGACTCGACCCAGCGGTGTGCGCCGCCCACATGCCGGGCGAGGTGCCCCAGCGTCCAGTCGGGGCACGTGGGCACGGTCACGGAGAGGTCGGCGTCGATGAGTACCGCCCTCAGCCGGTCGGTCTGTACGACGATCTCGTCGCAGTAGCGTTCATGCCCCAAGCCGCTCGGCCCGGGAGGTTCGGTCGGTTCGCTCGGTTCGCTCGGGTCTGTCAGGTCAGTCATGCGGCCACCCTAGGCATGACCAGGGCCGGGTGAAAGGCCGTTACCGCCCGGCCGATGCCGTTCGCGTTTCAAGCGCGGGAAACCGGCAACAAGGTCGGCATGTCTCCCAGAACACACACCGGAAGCAACCAGGCGGGGCGCATAGTCGCCATCATCGCCGACGTTCTGGCCTTCATCATCGGCCTCTGGATTCTGATGTACCTGCTCGACGCGAACCGGGCCAACGACCTGGTCGCGTTCGTCCAGGACGCCGCCCGCTGGCTGGCCGGGTGGTCGCACGACCTGTTCACGTTCGACGAGGAATGGGCGCGTGTCGTCGCCGGGTACGGTCTCGCGGCCGTCGTGTATCTCTTCATCGGCCATGCCGTGGCGGGCATGCTCCGCCGCCACTGAGCGCGCCGCTCGCCGGCCGTCCCCACCCGCCTACCGGCAGCAGTCCGGCTCGAGCCCGGCCGGCAGCCGCTCCCCGCCGAAGACCGCGGTGGTCGCCTCGTCTCCCCCCAGAGCGGCCACCGCCAGCAGCAGCGACCCCGCCGTCCAGGTGGTCTGCTCGACCGGCCAGACCGCCCGGTCCCGGAAGACGTACCCGGTCCAGTACATGCCGTTCTCCGCGCGCAGGTGCTGCACCGACTGGAGTATCTCCAGCGCCCGGTCGGACTCGCCCATCGCCCAGAGGGCCAGGGCGAGTTCGCAGCTCTCGCCACCGGTCACCCACGGGTTGGGCAGCACACAGCGCACGCCGAGGCCGGGCACGACGAACTCGTCCCAGCGCTCCTCGATCCGCTCCCTGGCGGCCCGGCCGGTCAGCGCGCCGCCGAGGACGGGGTAGTACCAGTCCATCGAGTAGTGGTTCTTGTCGAGGAAGCGCTCGGGGTGGCTGCGGACCGCGTGGCCCAGTGCCCCGGCCGCCAGCTCCCAGTCGGGCTGTGGCTCCTCCCGCTGCTCCGCGATGGCGAGCGCGCAGCGCAACGCCTGGTAGATGGACGAACTACCGGTCAGCAACGCGTCGTTGACCGCCGCGCCGCCGTCCTCCGGGGCCTCCCGCTTCCAGCCGATCTCGCCACCCGGCTGCTGCAGCGCGAGGACGAACTCGACGGCCGCGAAGACCGTCGGCCACATCCGCTCGACGAAGGCGTCGTCGCCCGTGGCCAGGTAGTGGTGCCAGACGCCGACGGCGACGTACGCGCAGAAGTTGGTCTCCCGGCCGCGGTCGGCCGGCCGTTCGGTGTCCACGCCGTCGGCGCCGTCCTGGTACGCCGCGTACCAGGAGCCGTCCTCGTTCTGGTGGGCGGCGAGCCAGTCGTACGCGCGGGCGGCCGCCTCGTGTTCGCCCGCCGCGTCGAGCGCCATGGCCGCCTCGGTGTGGTCCCACGGGTCGAGGTGGTGGCCGCGGAACCAGGGTATGGCGCCGTCCTCGCGCTGGACGGCGAGGATCCCGGCGACGGTCTGGGCGGCCTGCTCCGCGGTGAGTACGCCGGGCAGGACGAGGTGTTCGGTGCGCCCGGGGCCATGCCCGAACACGGTCACGCGCCCACCTCGGGGGTGTGCGGCTTGGTCGCGTACGCCACGAAACTCTTGCCGATCAGCGGGTTCAGCGCCTGCTCGGCGAGCCGGGTGGCCAGCGGCTTCTTCATGATGTCCCAGACCAGCAGCTTGTGATACGCCTTCACCGGCAGCGC
Organism: Streptomyces mabaensis; assembly: GCF_053763515.1. Lineage (NCBI taxonomy): Bacteria > Bacillati > Actinomycetota > Actinomycetes > Kitasatosporales > Streptomycetaceae > Streptomyces > Streptomyces mabaensis. Next base: position 153,989 of record NZ_JBSOPZ010000009.1, on the reverse strand, counting down.
CTGGTCGTTGTCCACCCCGAACGCGCACTTGAGCCACCAGTACGGCGAGTGCAGGCCGTGCGCGTGGTGCGTGCCGTACGGCTTGAGTCCGGCCTCCCGCATCTTGCCGAGCAGCTCGTCGGCCCGGTAGATGCGGATGTGGCCGCCCTCGACCTCGTGGTACGCGTCGGAGAGCGCCCAGCAGATCTTCTCGGGCCCGTAACGCGGCACGGTGATCGCGATGCGCCCGCCGGGCCTCAGTACGCGCACCATCTCGGCGAGCACGCCCTTGTCGTCGGGGATGTGCTCCATCACCTCGGAGATGATCACGACGTCGAAGCTGTCGTCGGGGAACGGCAGCGCGAGTGCGTCGCCCTCCATGGCGGTGGCGGTCGCGCCGGCCGGCGCCTCCCCGGCCTCCTTCATCGCGGCGAACCACTTGGCCACCTCGCGGATCTCCTCGCCGTTGCGGTCTAGGGCGACCACCTGGGCGCCGCGCCGGTAGCACTCGAAGGCGTGCCGGCCGGCGCCGCAGCCGAGATCGAGCACGCGATCGCCTGCGGCGAGCGGGAAGCGGGAGAAGTCCACGGTCAGCAACGGGTCCTGCTTTCGCGGTCGAGTCGGCGGGGGGAGTGTCGGGCGTGTCGGTGGGAGGCCAGTCCGCGGGCGGCATGGGGAACGGCCTCGGTGGTGGCGGGGCAGCCGGCCGTCGCGGCCGCCGGGCGGCCGGGGGCGCGGGACGTCACCGTGCGCCTCCGCCCACCGCGGCGGCGCCGCGGCCGGCCCGTGCGGCGATCGCCGCGCGGTAGTGCTCGGCGGTGCCGAGGGCGGCCTGGCGCCAGGTGAACCGGGCCAGCACCCGCTGCCGGCCGGCGGCGCCGAGCCGCGCGCGCAGGGCGGAATCGCCCAGCAGCCGGCCCAGCGCGGCGGCGAGCGCGCCCGCGTCGCCGGGTTCCACGGCGAGGCAGGTCTCGCCGTCGGTGCCGGCGACCTCCGGGATCGCACCGCCGGTGGTGGCGACGAGCGGGGTCCCGGTCGCCATGGCCTCGGCGGCGGGCAGCGAGAAGCCTTCGTACAGCGACGGGACGCAGGCGACCTGCGCGCCGCGCACCAGGTCGACGAGTTCCTGGTCGGTGATGCCCTTCACGAACTCGACCGCGTCCTGGAGGCCGTACCGCTCGATGGCCTGCGCGACGGGCCCGTCCTCGGCCCGCTTGCCGACGACGACCAGGTGCGCGTGCGGGACCTCCGTGCGCAGCTTGGCGAGCGCCTCGACGAGGTGGATCAGCCCCTTGAGCGGCACGTCGGCGCTGGACGTCGTGACGATCCGGCCGGGGACCTCGGCGACCGCGGGGTCGGGCGAGAAGAGGTCGGTGTCGGCGCCGATGTGGACGACGTGCACGCGGTCCCGGCGGACGCCGAGGTGGTCGACGATCTCCTGCTTGGAGGAGCCGGAGACGGTCAGTACGGACGGCAGCCGGCGCGCGACCCGCTTCTGCATACGCGTAAAGCCGTACCAGCGGCGTACGGAGGCACGCCTGCGCCAGTCCTGGGCGGCGTCGAGATCGAGCTGCCGGTCGACGGTGATGGGGTGGTGGATCGTGGTGACCAGCGGCGCGCCGAGGTCGGCGAGCAGCCCGTAGCCGAGGGTCTGGTTGTCGTGAATCACGTCGAACTCGCCCCGGCGGGCGGCCAGATGGCGCCGCGCGCGCAGCGAGAAGGTCAGCGGCTCGGGAAAGCCGCCGGTCCACATGGTGGAGACCTCGAGGGCGTCGATCCAGTCGCGGTACTCGTCGCGCTTGGGGGTACGGAAGGGGTCGGGGTGCCGGTAGAGGTCGAGGCTGGGCAGCTCGGTGAGCGGGACGCCCCCGTCGAGTACGGGGTAGGGCTGCGAGCCGATCACTTCGACCTGGTGGCCGAGCAGGGCCAGCTCGCGGGAGAGGTGCCGTACGTAGACGCCCTGGCCCCCGCAGAACGGGTTGCCCTTGTAGGTGAGCAGTGCGATGCGCAGCGGACGGCCGTCGTCGGCGCTCTCGCGCGTACGGGGAGCCTCGCCGGCACGAGGGCCCGCCACTATGGCCTCAGCGGTCACTCTCGGGCCCCCTTCTCACTGCTCTTTCGCCGGAGCGTAACCGCTCGCGCTAATCTAGAACAAGTTTCAGACTTGCTCGACCAAGAAGCTCTGAATCTACCGGCAGGTAGCGAAGCCGGAAGGGGCGGTTCAGGTGATTCGCGCCACGGCAGCGGCTCCTGCCATGCTGGGCCGCCCGGACGAGCACAGCCCAGAGCAGAGCGCGGATGAATGCCACGGAATGGGACACATGACAGCGGAAGCCAAGGCAGCCACCCCGGCGTCTCCGCCCCTGACTGAACGCCAGGAAGCGCGCCGCCGCCGCATCCTGCATGCCAGCGCCCAACTGGCGAGCCGGGGCGGCTTCGACGCCGTACAGATGCGTGAGGTCGCCGAGTCGTCGAGCGTCGCGCTGGGGACGCTCTACCGCTACTTCCCGTCCAAGATCCATCTGCTGGTCGCCACCATGCAGGACCAGCTCCAGCACCTGCACACGACGCTGCGCAAGCGCCCCCCGGCCGGGGACGACCCGGCCGCCCGGGTCGCGGAGACGCTGATGCGGGCCTTCCGCGCGCTCCAGCGCGAACCGCATCTGGCGGACGCGATGGTCCGGGCGCTGACCTTCGCGGACCGCAGCGTCAGCCCCGAGGTGGACACGGTCTCGCGGCTGACCACGGCGATCATCCTGGACGCGATGGGCCTGGACGGCCCGCCCACCCCTGAACAGCTCTCGGCGGTCCGGGTCATCGAGCACACCTGGCACTCGGCGCTGATCACCTGGCTGTCGGGCCGCGCGTCCATCGCACAGGTGAAGATCGACATCGAAACGGTCTGCCGCCTGATCGACCTGACGACGCCGGGCGACGCGCCGTCACGGTGACGCGGGTCGCGGTGGCCGCAGGGCAGAAGTTGCCCGTGCGATCACCGCAGGAGTGTCGCACGGGCTCGGGGCGCCCCGCTCACTCCTCGGGCGGGAACACCGCCTCTCCGCCGTCCAGCAGCGTGATCGTGATCGCCTCCACCGGGCATCCCTCGGCCGCCGCCAGCACCTGCTCGTTGGCGTCGGTCTCGGACGTCCGCGGGTGCGACTGGCGGGCCGAGTCCAGCGTGAAGCCGGTGGGCGCGTGGTTCACGCACATGCCCGACCCGATGCAGACCCCGCGGTCCACCTCGACGTGCCAGCGGTCCCCCATCAGCCCTCCCACCCGGAAGGCAGGTGGATCATCTTGTGCTCCAGGTACTCGCCGAAGCCCTCGGGCCCGAACTCCCGCCCCAGACCGGAGCTCTTGTAGCCGCCGAAGGGCCCGAGCATGTCGAGGCTGAAGGTGTTCACGTTGTACGTACCGGTCCGCACCCCGCGCGCGAACTCGATGCCGCGCTCGACGTCCGCCGTCCAGACGCTGCCGCTCAGCCCGTAGTCCGAGTCGTTGGCGAGCGTGGCCGCCTCGCCCTCGTCCCCGTACGGCAGCAGGCAGATGACCGGCCCGAAGATCTCCTCGCGGGCGATCCGCATCCCGTTGTCGACCCCGCCGAACAGGGTCGGCTCGACGTACCACCCACGCTCCTGGCCGGCCGGACGCCCGCCGCCCGCAAGGATCTTGGCGCCTTCCTCCTGGCCGATCCTGATGTAGTCGAGCGAGCGCTGCTGCTGGCGCCGGGCCACCAGCGGGCCGACCTGGGTCGCCGGGTCCAGTGGATCACCGACCACCAGCGCGCCGGCCGCCGCCGCGAATGCCTCGGCGATCTCGTCGTACCGGCTGCGCGGGGCGAGGATGCGGGTCTGGGCGACGCAGGCCTGGCCGTTGTTCATCCACGCGGCGGGCACGATCCCGGCGACCGCCGCGTCCAGATCCGCGTCGGGCAGGATCACGGCCGCGGACTTGCCGCCCAGTTCGAGCGTGACACGGGTGAGATTGCGCGCGGCCACCTCCATCACGCGCTTGCCCGCCGCCACCGATCCGGTGAACGACACCTTGTCGACCCCCGGGTGGCCGACCAGGTACTCGCTCACCTCCCGGTCGGCCGGGACGATCGACAGCACCCCCTCGGGCAGCCCGGCCTCCCGCGCGATCTCGGCCAGGATGTAGGAGTCGAGCGGCGATTCGGGCGAGGGCTTGAGCACCACCGTGCAGCCCGCGAGCAGCGCCGGCCCGAGCTTGGCGGCCGCGGTGAACTGCGGGACGTTCCAGGGAATGACGGCCGCGACCACGCCGACCGGCTCCCGCCGCACGAGAATCCGCCCGAGCACCCCGGTCCGCCGCTCCTCGTACGGAAAGTCGCGGGCGACCGTGATCGCCGCGTCCCATACCATCATCGCGCCGAGCGCCTGGGCTAGGACGCTCCAGGAGTACGGGGAGCCGTTCTGCGCGCTGATGGACCTGGCCAGCTCCTCGTGCCGTACGGCGATCGCGTCCTTGATCCGGGTCACGACGGCGATCCGCTCGTCCAGGCTCGTCCGGGGCCAGGGCCCCTCGTCGAACGCCCGGCGGGCGGCGGCGACCGCGCGGTCCACGTCCGCGCGCGAGGCGTGCGGGACCCGGCCGATGACCTGCTCGGTATGGGGCGAGATCACGTCGATGGTGTCGCGGCCGAGGGGGTCGGCCCACTCCCCGCCGATGAACAGCTTTTCGTGTTCCACGAGCTCGGTCATGGCTTCGGTCATGGCTGATGCCTCCTGCGGGGGCCGGACCGGGGGTACCGGGGTTCCTGACTCCGTTCCTGACACTGCCTCAGAACTGATACCAGTTCTACTTGCAGGAGTCCACGGCAGGCGGCTCACCGGGTCCGACACTGTCCGGGTCCGACGCCTTGTCCGACCGGCGCAGGGCTTGCCGTGCCGACCAGAGAACGGACACGAGCGGTACGGCCACGACCGCGCCCACCACCCCCGCCGCGATGGCGCCGCCGATGACGGAGAGCGCGACGACCACGGGGTGCAGCCGGACGGCCCAGCTCATCACGATCGGGTGCAGAAGGTGTCCTTCGATCTGGCCGATGATCACGATCAGCCCCGCGACGATCGCCGCGACGACCGGCCCCTTCGATGCGAGGGCCACCACCGCGGCCACCGCGAGAGCGACGGGCGAGCCGATCAGCGGAATGAAGGCGGCGAAGAACTCCAGCAGTGCCAGCGGTACCGCCAGCGGGACCCCGAGGGCGAAGAGCGCCACACCGACCAGGATGGCGTTGGTCGCCGCCACCAGCACGATGCCGTGCGTGTAACCGGTGAACGTCCGCCACGCGGCCCGGCCGGCGACGGCCACCCTGCCCCGGACGGTCAGGGGCAGCTGGTCGCAGATCCAGCTCCACTGCCGGTCGCCCGAGTGGATGAAGAAGACCGAACAGAACAGTGCCAGGGCGAACACCGTCAGGACCTCCACCAGCCGGCCCGCGCCGCTGACAGCCGTACTGATCAGAGTGGACCGATGGTCCGACAGGAACCGTCCGATCCGGGACTGGACGTCTGAGAGCACGTCCGGGTTCAGCCGGAAGGGCGGTTCCTCCAGCCGGCGCTCGATCCTGCCGATGCCCTCGCCGAACTCCCTTTGCAGGCCGGCCCGCTCGGCGGCCACCACCTCACCGATCAGGGCCAGGATTCCGAGTACGAGGACGATGCTGCCGATCAGCGTCACGGCAACGGCCAACGGCCGTGGGACACGGTGGGTCAGCAGATCCGCCACCGGCCTGAGCATCGCGGTGACGACCAGGCCGAGGAACACGGCCACGGCGATCTCGTGAAACCGTCCCAGCACGGAGAAGACGGCGTAGACGGCGGCCCCCACCACGAGGATCCGCCACGCGTACGCGGCAGCCGTCCGCAGTGCCGGAAACACCCGGCCCTCGCCCCCCGACGCCGGCCCCACGCCTTCACCCGACTGCCGGGCGGGCATACGGTTCATGCCGCGCGGTGCCCGGCGCCGTGCCTGGCGCGACGCCGCGCGGATCAGGTTCCGCCGCGCCGCGGACGGCGCGCCGGGGTCCGGGTTCGTGCGCCGCGTGTCCGGTTGCCTGGGCATCCCTAGCTCGTACCACCAGGAACCCGTCACCCCACGCGCCAGGCGTCACATTCGCCCGAAGGCACCCGGGCCGCTGCTGAAGCGCGGCGGCCGACACCGACGGTTAGCATGCGAAACGAGGCCCGCAATTGCGACACGGGGGAATCGCAGCCTTCGACCCTGTATGGAGGCTCCACCGTGCGACGCAGACCCAGGACAGTCCTCCTCATGTGCCTGCACCTGCTCATGGGCACTTGCCTGGCGGGCTGCGTCACCGCTGATGCCGAGAGCGCGCCGAAGCCATGTCCGTCCGGCCAGGTCTCCCGAGGCGGCACCTGCATTCCGGCCGGCACCGCCGACTTCATCAGGAAGCAGGTCGAAGACTCCCTGAAGAAATACAAACTCAACGCAGCCATCGCGGGAGTGTGGGTCAACGGGGAAAGAGTTTCGACCGTCGCTTCAGGGGAGTCGATGACGGGAGTCCCCGTTTCGACGGACATGCATTTCCGGATCGGCGCGGTCGCGATTCCCTATCTGACGACCGAACTGCTCAAGCTGGTGGACGAGGGCAAGGTCAAGCTCGGCGACAAGATCTCCCGGTGGCGCCCCGACCTCCCGCACGCGGACGAGATCACGCTGAAGATGCTGGCCTCCACGACCTCCGGATACTCGGACTACGTCCAGGACCGCACATTCCTGGCCGATCTGTACAAGAATCCGTTCCGGCAGTGGACGGCGGAAGAACTGGTGAAGATCTCCGTCTCCAAGCCCCTCGTGAAACCTCCGGGAACGGGTTTCGTTTACTCGCACGCCAATTGGGTGATCCTGGGTGACATCATCTCGAAGGTGGAGAAGAAGCCGCTGGCGGAGGTGATGCGGAACGACATCCTGAAGCCCCTCGGCCTGACCGGGACCGACAACCCGTCCACAGCCGATATCACGCCCCCGGTGTTGCATGCCTTCGACAACGAACGGGACGTATTCGAGGACTCCACCTACTGGGACCCGTCATGGACGCTGGCACCGGGAGCGGTCATGACGGGAACGCTGGAGGACCTGGGGAAGACGATGGCGGCGCTGGGCGAGGGGAAGCTACTGACGCCCGAGTCTCACCGAGCACAGATCACCCCCGTGTCCAAGCTGTCACCGACGACGGACTACGCCCTCGGAGTGGCGGTGCAGAACAGCTGGCTCCTGCAGAACCCGTCATTCGCCGGCTACCAGGCCACGGTCGCCTACCTGCCGTCCAAGAAGATCGCGATCGCGACGGTCGGGACCCAGGGAATCGGCAGCAACGCCGCGAAGAACTTCACCACCCCGCTCCTGGCATCGATCGCCAACCACATCGCTCCGGACCGGCCGTTGAAGGCCGACTGACCGCAGTACGGATCAAATGGTCGACTTGGGCGACCATTGGAACCAGTTCTAGTTATAGTGACCCTCATGGCTGTGCCGCCGGAGAGATGAGGGGCCCATGACCCAGGTGTCCGACCACGGTGGAGGCGTCTGGAGCATCAAGGTCCCCATCCCGGACAATCCGCTCGGCCACACCCTCGTCCACCTGCTCGACACCGACCGCGGCCCGGTGCTGATCGACACCGGCTGGGACGATCCCACCTCCTGGGACACCCTGGTCGCCGGACTCACCGCGCTCGACGTGGACATCGCCGACATCCACGGCGTCGTCATCACCCACCACCACCCCGACCACCACGGGCTCTCCGGGCAGGTCCGTGACGCGTCCGGCGCCTGGATCGCGATGCACGCGGCCGACACCGAGGTCATCCAGCGCACCCGCACCGCCGAGCCCGGCGTCTGGCTCGACTACCTGGCCACCAAACTGGCCGCCGCCGGCGCCCCCGACGAGCACACCGCCCCGCTGCGCGCCGCCCGCGCGTCCGGGCGGATGCGGACCCTGCCGGGGCTGCGCGCCGCCCTCCCCGACCGGGAGATTATCCCTGGCGAACTCCTCGACCTGGCCGGACGCCGGCTGCGCGCCATCTGGACGCCGGGCCACACCCCCGGCCACGTCTGCCTGCACCTGGAGGAGGACCACCCGGCGAACCTCCCCGGCAACGGGCGGCTCTTCTCCGGCGACCACCTGCTCCCCGGGATCTCCCCGCACATCGGCCTGTACGAGGACCCGGAGGACACCAGGGTCACCGACCCCCTCGGCGACTACCTCGACTCCCTCGAACGCATCGGCCGCCTGGCCCCCGCCGAGGTCCTCCCGGCCCACCAGCACGCGTTCACCGACGCCCCCGCCCGGGTACGGGAGTTGCTCGCCCACCACGAGGAACGGCTCCAGGGGCTCCTGGACCTGATCACCACCCCGCTCACGCCCTGGCAGCTCGCGGAGCGCATGGAGTGGAACCGCCCGTGGGAGCAGATCCCGTACGGCTCAAGGAACATCGCGGTCTCGGAGGCGGAGGCCCATCTGCGCCGCCTGGTGAAACTGGGCCGGGCGGAACCGGTCCCGGGCAGCACCCCGGTCACGTACCGGGCCGTACAGGCGTGTCGGTAGGGTTCGCGCATGTCTTCGTCGCTCCGCCTGCGGCTGGTGGGGTTCCTGATGGGCCCGCTTCGCGGTGCGGTCCGTATGCGAAGAGGTACGCAGGCGTGGCCAGACGCGCGTGCCGACCAGATAGAGGCCGTGCAACTTGGCATGGGTAGCGAAGTCCTCACCCTCGCTCGCCACTTGCTCATGGACAGCACATCCACGGTCGACGAACTGCGTTTCGCAGCCCGCCGGTTGTCGGAATGCCTGGCCGATGCGCTGCGCGTCGCGGAGAGCCGGGGGCGTCGGCTTCGGTCCCGGCCGCAGTCCTGACAGGGCCACGACCCCGGTCCCGCCCCGCGGGCGGGTTGCTACGGGCCGGTAGAGTGAGCCCGTCGTCATCACGTCGTACAGGGGGAAGCCGGTGCAAATCCGGCGCTGACCCCGCAACCGTGAGCCGCCCTCGCCGGCGGTGAGTCGGACTGCCCTGTCGGACGTGACCGGCTCGTGCCGCCGGAAGTCCCCGGTGGCCGGCACCGTCGAGGTATACGGAGCCGGAGCCTGGTACCTGCGCGTGCCTGCTTCCGGCTCCCCAGTGGAGAGGCACCGCCCGCCATGACCGTTCGCCGCAGCGCAGCCGCGCTCGCAGCTTCCGCCGTACTCTGCGTGGCCGCTGCCCCCACCGCCTTCGCAGCGCCGTCCCCGGCCCCGGCGCCGGTGATCCCCGCCGGCCTGTACGGCAAGAAGGACCCGACGTACGACGGCGTCTGGCGCCAGTCGATAGCCATGCTCGCGCAGGACACGGTCGGGGTCACACCCGCGAAGCAGGCCGTGAACTGGCTGACCGGGCAGCAGTGCGCGAACGGCGCGTTCGCCGCGTTCCGCGCCGACGCCACAAAGGCCTGCGACGCCAAGACGATGGTGGACAGCAACTCCACCGCCGTCGCCGTGCAGTCCCTGGCCGCGCTCGGCGGGCACGCGGACGCGGTGAAGAAGAGCGTCGGCTGGCTGAAGTCCGTACAGAACGACGACGGCGGCTGGGGCTACATGCCAGGCGGGCCGAGCGACGCGAACTCCACGGCGGTGGTCATCGGCGCGCTGGCCGCGGCGGACGAGAAGCCGGCCGAGGTGAAGTCGAAGAAGGGCAGGTCGGCGTACGACGGGCTGGTGTCCTTCCAGCTCGGCTGCGACGCCGCGAAGCCGGCCGAGCGCGGCTCCTTCGCGTACCAGCCCGACAAGACCGGCAAGCTCGCCGCGAACGGCGACGCCACCGCGGCCGCCGCGCTCGCCGGACTCGGCAGCGGCCTGGTCGTGGAGCCGCTCGGCAAGGACGACACCGCCGTCGCACCGCTGGACTGCAAGGCGGGCGCCGGCAAGGTCACCGCCGAGACGGCCGCGGCAGGCGCCGCGGGCTACCTCGCGGCGACGCTGAAGAAGGACGGGCAGCACCTGACGGCCCTCACGCCCGGCGCCGACCAGCCCACCCCCGACATCGGCAACACCGCCGACGCGGTCATCGCGCTGGCCGCCGGCCAGCACAAGGACGCGGCGGCCGGACCGCTCGGCTGGCTGCAGCAGAACTCCGCGGAGTGGGCGAATGACAACCCGGCGGGCCTCGGCACGCTGGTGCTCGCCGCGCACGCGACCGGCACGGACCCGCGCGCGTTCGGCGGCGCCGACCTCGTGCAGCAGCTGAACGCGACCGGCCCGGCCCCCGAGGCCGCCGCGAAGCCCGCCGCGGAGAAGAAGGACACCGACGACTCCGGGGTCAGCGTCTGGTGGATCGTCGGGGTCGGCGCCGTCGCCGGTATCGGCATCGGCTTCCTGATCAGCGGCCGGAACAAGAAGAACCAGCAGCAGGCGTGATGCGGACCCGGATCGCCGCCTTCGCCCTCGCGCTCGGCACCCTTCTCGGCGTGCTGGGCGCGGGGTCCGCCCAGGCGGCCGGATACCGCTACTGGTCGTTCTGGGAGCGGGACGCCGGGGCGTGGAAGTACGCCACCCAGGGGCCCTCGGTGGCGAGGCCGGCCGACGGCGACGTCCAGGGCTTCCGCTTCTCGGTCAGCGAGGACTCTCAGGACTCCGCGCAGCCGCGCGGAGCCGCGGACTTCGAGGCGATCTGCGGCAAGACCCCCACGCAGGACGGCCGCAAGCGCGTCGCGCTGGTCATCGACTTCGGTACGCAGGCGGACGCGCCCGATGGCGAGACGCCGCCCGGGCCGCGTACGGCGTGCGCGCGGGTCGGCGCGGACGCGACGAGCGCGGAAGCGCTGGCGGCGGTCGCGAAGCCGCTGCGCTACAACAGCGACGCGCTGCTGTGCGCGATCGCGGGCTACCCGAAGGCGGGCTGCGGCGAGCAGGTGTCGGGCGACGCGCAGAAGTCGCCTGCCCCGGTGCCGGATGACGCGGCTGAGGACGACGGCCCGTCCGCGGGCCTGCTCGCGGGCCTCGCGGCTGTACTCGCGCTCGGCGCGGCAGGCGTATGGCAGTCCCGCCGCCGTCGCGGCGGCCGCGGCTGACCGGGCGCGTACCGATGCCCCACACCGCACCCGCGGGAAACCCGGGCCCGGATCTTCCGCCCCCCGCCGGGGTCGGGGCCGCCGGCGGCAGCGGAAACAGCCGCCCCCGCCGGCAGCGACTCCGCGCGCCCGAGGCCGGCCGTAGCAACGCCCTGCATGCCGGGGCGTGGTGGCTGTGGGCGCTCGGGCTGGCCGCCGGCGCCTCGCGGACCACCAACCCCCTCCTTCTCGGCCTCCTCATCGGCGTCGCGGGCTACGTCGTCGCCTCCCGCCGCACCGACGCCCCCTGGGCCCGCTCGTACGGCGCGTTCGTCAAGCTCGGCCTCGCCGTCATCGCCATCCGCCTCGTCTTCGCCGTCTTCCTCGGCTCCCCCGTTCCCGGCGCGCACACCCTCTTCACCATGCCCGAAGTCCCGCTCCCCGACTGGGCGCAGGGCGTGCGCATCGGTGGCCGGGTGACCGCCGAGGGGCTGGTCTTCGCGCTGTACGAGGGCCTGAAGCTGGCCACCCTCCTCATCTGCGTGGGCGCGGCGAACGCCCTCGCCAACCCGGCCCGGCTGCTCAAGTCGCTGCCCAGCGCCCTCTACGAGGTGGGCGTGGCCGTCGTCGTCGCGATGACCTTCGCGCCGAACATGGTCTCCGACGTCGTCCGGCTACGCGCCGCCCGCCGGCTCCGGGGCCGCCCGACCGGCGGGATCAAGGCGATCCTCCAGATCGGACTGCCGGTCCTGGAGGGCGCGTTGGAGCGCTCGGTGGCCACCGCCGCCGCCATGGACGCGCGCGGGTACGGCCGTACCGCCCAGGTCCCGAAGGCCGTACGCCGCACCACCAACGCCCTCACCATCGGCGGGCTGCTCGGCGTGTGCGCCGGTTCGTACGGGCTGCTCGCCGCCGAGGGCGCGGCCTTCGGGCTGCCGGTCCTCGCCGCCGGGCTCGCCGCCGCCCTCACCGGGCTCCGGCTCGCCGGCCGGCGCAGCGTACGCACCCGCTACCGCCCGGACCGCTGGGGCGTGCGCGCCTGGCTGGTGTCCGGTTCCGGGATGGCCGTCGCGGCGCTGATGATCTGGGCCGGTTCGTACGATCCGGAAGCGCTGCACCCCGGTGTTGTCCCGCTCACCGCACCCGAGTTCCCGCTCTGGCCCGCCGCTTCCGTGCTGCTCGGCCTGTTGCCCGCCTTCGTGGCGCCCCTGCCACAGCTCCCGCCGAAGGAGTCCGCGTGATCCGGTTCGAGAATGTCTCCGTCACCTACGACGGTGCGCCGGCCCCCGCCCTCCAGGGCGCCGATCTCACCGTCCCCGAAGGGGAGCTGGTCCTGCTCGTCGGCCCGTCCGGAGTCGGTAAGTCGACCCTGCTGGGCGCGGTCTCCGGGCTGGTGCCGCACTTCACCGGCGGCACGCTGCACGGCCGCGTCACCGTCGCGGGCCGTGACACCCGTACCCACAAGCCGCGCGAACTCGCCGACGTCGTCGGCACCGTGGGGCAGGACCCGCTCGCCCACTTCGTGACCGACACCGTCGAGGACGAGCTGGCGTACGGCATGGAATCGCTCGGCATCCCGCCCGCCACCATGCGGCGCCGCGTCGAGGAGACGCTCGATCTGCTCGGCCTGGCCGAGCTGCGCGACCGGCCCATCGCCACGCTCTCCGGCGGCCAGCAGCAGCGCGTCGCCATCGGTTCCGTCCTGACCCCGCATCCGCGTGTCCTCGTCCTCGACGAACCGACGTCCGCGCTCGACCCGGCGGCCGCGGAGGAGGTGCTCGCCGTGCTCCAGCGTCTCGTCCACGACCTGGGCACGACCGTACTGATGGCCGAGCACCGCCTGGAGCGGGTCGTGCAGTACGCGGACCAGGTCATCCTGCTCCCCGGCCCGGGGCAGGCCCCGGTCATGGGCGACCCCGCCGAGCTGATGGCCGTGTCCCCCGTGCATCCGCCGGTGGTGGGGCTCGGGCGGCTGGCCGGCTGGGACCCGCTCCCCCTGTCCGTACGCGATGCGCGGCGCAAGGCGGGCCCGCTGCGCGAGCGCCTCGCCGCGTTCACCCCGCCGCGCGCCGCCGGGCCGCCCACGTCAGCCCCGTCCGCCTCGGCCGCCCCGTCCGCCTCGGCCGCCCCCGTCGCCGAGACCGCCGGGCTCTCGCTGCGCCGCGGCCGGGTCGAGGCGCTACGCAGCGTCTCGCTGTCCGTACGTCCCGGCGAGACGATCGCGCTCATGGGCCGCAACGGCGCCGGCAAGTCCACCCTCCTCAACACGCTCGTCGGGATGCACAAGCCGGACGCCGGCTCGGTACGCGTCGGCGGCGCGGCCCCGCACCGCACCAGCCCGCGCGAGCTGATCCGCAAGGCCGGGCTCGTACCGCAGGAGCCGCGCGATCTGCTGTACGCGGACACGGTCGCCGCCGAGTGCGAGGCGGGCGACCGGGACGCGGGCACCGCGCCCGGCACGTGCCGGGCGCTGGTCGGCGAGCTGCGGCCTGGCGTGCACGACGACACCCACCCCCGCGATCTGTCCGAGGGGCAGCGGCTGGCGCTCGCCCTGGCGATCGTGCTGACCGCCCGGCCGCCGCTGGTGCTGCTCGACGAGCCGACGCGCGGTCTGGACTACGCGGCGAAGGCCCGGCTGACCGGTGTCCTGCGCGCGCTGGCGGCCGAGGGTCACGCGATCGTGCTGGCCACCCACGATGTGGAACTCGCCGCCGAGCTGGCGCACCGGGTGGTGATCCTGGCCGACGGGGAGATCGTCGCGGACGGTCCGACCGCCGAGGTCGTCGTCTCGTCCCCGTCGTTCGCCCCGCAGGTCGCGAAGATCCTCGCGCCGCAGCAGTGGCTGACCGTTCCGCAGGTCAGGGCCGTACTGTGACCGGCCGGAAGCCCGAGATCCTCGCAAACGACCGCCAGGATCGGGCTGTGCGAGCCGTACGGGCCGTCCGCCTCGGGCCCCGGTCGGTCACCGCGCTCGCGCTCGTCAGCGCGATCGGCGTGGTCGCCTTCGGCTGGCCGCTGCTCGCCGACACCGCCTCCGGCCTGGCGCACTCCAAGGACGCGCCCTGGCTCTTCGCCGCCCTGCTGCCGCTGCTGGTCGCCGTGGTCGTGGCGACCATCGCCGACTCCGGGCTGGACGCGAAGGCCGTCGCGATGCTCGGAGTGCTGGCGGCCGTCGGCGCCGCGCTGCGGCCGCTGGGAGCGGGGACGGCCGGCCTGGAGCCCATGTTCTTCCTGATGGTGCTGAGCGGGCGGGTGCTCGGGCCGGGGTTCGGTTTCGTCCTCGGCGCGGTGACGATGTTCGCGTCCGCGCTGCTCACCGGCGGGGTCGGGCCGTGGATGCCGTTCCAGATGCTGTCGATGGGATGGGTGGCGCTGGGCGCGGGCCTGCTGCCGGGCCCGGACCGGTTGCGCGGCCGCGCCGAGCTGTGGCTGCTCGCCGCGTACGGGGCGGGCGCGTCCGTGTTGTACGGCACGGTGATGAACCTGCAGGGGTGGACGTACATCCCGGGGCTCGGCAGCGGGATCTCCTTCGTGCCGGGGGATCCGGTGCACGAGAACCTGGTGCGCTTCCTGGCGTACTGCCTGGCCACCTCGCTGGGGTGGGATCTGCCGCGCGCCGCGCTCACGGTCGTACTGACCCTGACGCTCGGCGGGACGGTCCTCAGGGCGCTGCGCCGGGCGACCCGCCGGGCGGCCTTCGATGCCCCGGTTTCCTTCACGGGGACGTAGTGCCGGCGCTGCTCACCGTGACATCCGGGGCGGGCGCGGGTGAGGCCGCCCACAGGACCTACGTCACATACGAGCCGGTTTAGTAGGCCAGATGCCCGATTTATTCGTCTTTCGCGGCTATTGCGGCCTGGGAGAACAGCCGTACACCCGCCGCCGGGCCACTCCCCCGAACTGCGACCGGCCCTAGTAAGAGGGTTGATTGCATCCCCGGCGAAGCCCCGGCTAGAACTGGACACGTCGCCACGGCGGCCAGGGCCCCCCGCCCACCGCACGAGTGCAGCGCACATCCCCTCGTACGTACATGAGTGGCTGCTGCCTGCCCGCGACCGCCCCCGTCCCCTCCGGAAGGTTCTCCGTGTCCAACGCCGTCATCCGCCGCATCGCCCTCCGCAAGAAGACCATCGCCGGCGCCGTCGTCTCCCTCGGCACCGTCGGAACCCTGTTCGCCGCGGTCCCCGCCCAGGCGGCGGCTCCTGCGGCCCCCGCGGCCCCCGTTGCGGCCGCGGCCCCCATGGCCGCCACCGCCGCCGCGGACGCCAGGGCGATTGCGAAGAAGATGATCCCGGACGACGCGCAGTTCAAGGCGTTCAGCAACATCGTGGAGCACGAGAGCGGCTGGAACCCGGCCGCCACCAACGCCTCCTCCGGCGCGTACGGCCTGGTCCAGGCCCTGCCCGCCTCGAAGATGGCTTCGGCCGGCTCCGACTGGAAGACCAACCCGGCCACCCAGATCGAGTGGGGCCTCGACTACATGAACGAGCGCTACGGCAGCCCGGTCGGCGCCTGGAACTTCTGGCAGGCCAACCAGTGGTACTGATCAGCCACCAGAACTGATCCGTACGGAACCCGTCGCACCGCAGGCCCCCGTGGCCGGCCTCGCAGGCCGCCCCACGGGGGCCTTCCGGTCGTCTTACGGTGGCCTTCCGGCCGTCTACAGCCGCTGGATGATGGTCCCCGTCGCCAGCGCGCCACCCGCGCACATGGTGATCAGCGCGAACTCCTTGTCCCGGCGCTCCAGTTCATGCAGGGCCGTGGTGATCAGCCGCGCACCGGTCGCCCCCACCGGATGGCCGAGGGCGATCGCCCCGCCGTTCACGTTGACCTTCTCCAGGTCCTGTTCGAAGACCTGAGCCCAGCTCAGCACCACGGATGCGAACGCCTCGTTGATCTCGACGAGGTCGATGTCCTTGAGCGACATCCCCGCCCTGCCCAGCACCGCGCGCGTCGCGTCGACCGGCCCGTCGAGGTGGAAGTGCGGGTCCGCGCCGACGAGCGCCTGCGCGACGATACGGGCGCGCGGCTTGAGCTTGAGCGCCCGCGCCATCCGCTTCGACGCCCACATCACCGCGCACGCGCCGTCGGATATCTGCGAGGAGTTGCCGGCCGTGTGCACGGCGGTCGGCATCACCGGCTTGAGACCGGCGAGGGCCTCCATGGAGGTGTCGCGCAGCCCCTCGTCACGATCGACCAGCCGCCACATCCCCTGACCGGCCCGCTGCTCCTCCTCGGTGGTCGGCACCTGCACGGCGAAGGTCTCGCGTTTGAAGCGCTCCTCCGACCAGGCGACGGCGGCCCGCTCCTGGGAGAGCAGGCCCAGCGAGTCGACCCGTTCCCGGCTGAGCCCACGGTGGCGCGCGATGCGCTCGGCGGCCTCGAACTGGTTGGGCAGGTCGACATTCCACTCGTCCGGGAACGGCTTGCCCGGCCCGTGTTTGGAGCCGCTGCCCAGCGGAACCCGCGACATCGCCTCGACGCCGCACGCGATGCCGACGTCGATCACTCCGGCGGCGACCATGTTGGCGACCATGTGGTTCGCCTGTTGCGAGGAGCCGCACTGGCAGTCCACGGTGGTGGCGGCGGTCTCGTACGGAAGGCCCATGGCGAGCCAGGCGTTGCGCGCCGGGTTCATGGACTGCTCGCCGGCGTGCGTGACCGTGCCGCCGACGATCTGCTCGACGCAGTCGGCGTGGATGGCGGTACGGGCAAGGAGTTCGCGGTAGGTCTCGCCCAGCAGGTAGGCGGGGTGGAGATTGGCCAGCGCGCCTCCGCGCCTGCCGATCGGGGTGCGTACTGCTTCGACGATGACGGGTTCCGCGGCCATGAGCTCGTCCTCTCCTGACACATCCGTCGGGCCGCCCCGGCGCGCCCCGGCGAATGAACTAGTACGCGTTCTAGTTATTCCCGCAGTCTTATGAGTGCTACCCCTGGTACGCAAGGGTCGTGCACGCGTCTTGCACCGGTTCCACACGCAACAGTTGGCGCCGCGGCTCTTGCCACTTGTAGAACTCGTTACTACCTTCGGGCCAACTTCTGATGGTCCGTCAGTCCCTGGAGTTGCCGATGCCCTGCCCAGCGCTGCCCGAAGGGTTCGACTTCACCGACCCCGACCTGCTCAAAGAGCGCGTTCCCTTCCCGGAATTCGCCCAGCTGCGGCAGACCGCCCCCGTCTGGTGGTGCGCCCAGCCCCGGGGCATCACCGGGTTCGACGACGAGGGGTACTGGGCCGTCACCCGTCACGCGGACGTCAAGTACGTCTCCACACACCCCGAGCTCTTCTCCTCGAACACCAACACCGCGGTCATCCGCTTCAACGAGAGGATCAGCCGCGACCAGATCGAGGCACAGAAGCTGATCATGCTCAACATGGACCCGCCGGAGCACACCCGGGTCCGCCAGATCGTCCAGCGGGGCTTCACCCCGCGTGCCATACGGTCGCTCGAAGCAGCCCTGCGCAGCCGCGCCCGTACGATCGTCGAGACGGCGATCGCCAACGCGGGGGCGGACGGCAGCTTCGACTTCGTCAACAACATCGCCGTCGAACTGCCGCTCCAGGCCATCGCCGAGCTCATCGGCGTGCCCCAGCAGGACCGGGCCAAGATCTTCGACTGGTCCAACAAGATGGCGGCGTACGACGACCCGGAGTACGCGATCACCGAGGAAGTCGGCACCGAGGCGGCCATGGAGATCGTCCTGTACGCGATGAACCTCGCCGCCGCCCGCAAGGAGTGCCCGGCCCACGACATCGTCACCCAGCTGGTCGCCGCCGAGGGCGAGGGCAACCTCAGCTCCGACGAGTTCGGCTTCTTCGTCATCCTGCTCGCGGTCGCCGGCAACGAGACGACGCGCAACGCCATCACCCACGGCATGCACGCCTTCCTCACCCACCCCGAGCAGTGGGAGCTGTACAAGCGCGAGCGCCCCCGGACCGCGGCGGAGGAGATCGTCCGCTGGGCCACCCCGGTCGTCTCCTTCCAGCGCACCGCCACTCAGGACACCGAGCTGGGCGGCCAGAAGATCAGGGCGGGCGACCGGGTCGGCATGTTCTACTCGTCCGCCAACCACGACCCCGAGGTCTTCGAGGACCCGGACCGGTTCGACGTCACCCGGGACCCGAATCCGCATCTGGGCTTCGGCGGCGGTGGTCCGCACTTCTGCCTGGGCAAGTCCCTCGCCGTACTGGAGATCGACCTGATCTTCAACGCCATCGCGGACGCCCTGCCCGACCTGCGGCTGACCGGTGACCCGCGACGGCTGCGCTCGGCCTGGCTCAACGGCGTCAAGGAACTCCGGGTCGGCCGAGGCTGACCCCCGGTCGGCCGCGGCGGACCGCGGCTGACCGAGGCCGGCCGCACGCCGGCTCAGCCGCGGCCGACCGGCTTCTCGGGCGGCAGGGGCACCCCACCCACGCCCCCGCCCCTGCCGCCCGTGCCCACCAGCTCACCGGAGCCCGCCTGCGCCGGAATGCGCCGCAGCGCGAGGACGGCCGTACGCGGCCCCGACAGGACGTACACCAGGGCGAACCCGGCCCCGACGACCGCCGCTCCGCCGACCGCGTCGAGCACCCAGTGGTTGGCGGTGGCGACGATCGCGCAGACCGTCATCAGCGGATGGACCAGGCCAAGCAGCTTCATCCACAGCTTCGGGGCGAGTACGGCGATGACGATCCCGCACCACAGCGACCAGCCGAAGTGCAGCGAGGGCATGGCCGCGTACTGGTTGGTCACCGCGGTCATCGCCCCGTAGTCCGGGTTGGCCAGGTCCTGCGGGCCGTGCACCGTGTCGACGAAGCCGAGACCGGGCATCAGACGGGGCGGGGCGAGCGGGTAGAACCAGAACCCGACCAGCCCGAGGACGGTGGCGAAACCGAGGGAGGCGCGGGCCCAGCGGTAGTCGGCCGGGCGCCGCCAGTACAGCACGCCGAGGATCGTCAGCGGCACGACGAAGTGGAAGGACGTGTAGTAGAAGTTGAAGAACGCTTCGAGCCAGGGCGTCCGTACCACCGCGTGGTTGACCCAGTGCTCGAAGTCCAACGCCAGCGCGTTCTCGATCGACAGGATCTGGCGGGCGTGTTCCTCGGCCGCCGCGCGGCCCCCGGTCGCGGCGGCGCGTATGTGCGAGTAGAGCGAGTAGCCGACCCTGATCAGCAGGAGTTCGAGCAGCAGGTTGGGACGGCTGAGCACCCGCCGCCAGAACGGCAGCAGCGGCACCCGGCTCCAGCGGGCCGGCGCGGGCCGCGCGTAGTCGGTCGGGACCGGGCTCTGCCAGTACGGCGAGGTACGCGGCAGGAACGGCACCGCGCACGCGGCGGCCAGCGCCGCGAGCAGCAGGACGTTGTCCCGTACGGCCGCGAGCGCGGCGAGGTTCGGCAGCAGTACCGAGCTGGGCAGCGTCATCACCAGCACGACGGCCGTGGGCCACACCATGCGGTCCGCGGCGCGCTTGCCGACCCGGCCGGCCACCGCGAGCAGCACCCACAGCAGCTGGTGCTGCCACCCGGTGGGCGAAACGGCCACCGCGACACAGCCGGTGAGCGCGGCGGCGAGCAGCAGCTGCCCGTCCCGCGCATACCGCACGGCGCGCCGCAGCCCGACGTAGCAGACGCCGGCGGCCAGCAGCACGAACAGCGCGATCTCCAGCGGGCCGTGCACGCCCAGGCGCAGCAGCGCCCCGTGCAGCGACTGGTTGGCGAGGCTGTCCGCGCGCCCGCCGAGGCCGGTGCCGGCCAGGTGGTGCACCCAGTACGTCCACGAGTCGTACGGCAGCGCCGCCCAGGCCAGCACCGAGCAGCCGGCGAAGGTGGCCGCTGTGGAGGCCGCGGCGCGGCGGCGGCCGGTGAACCAGAGCAGCGGGGCGAAGAGCAGCAGCGCCGGCTGAAGCGCCGCGCCCACGCCGATGAGGACGCCGGAACGGCGCTCGCCACCGGCCAGGAAGCAGCCGAGCAGGACGAGGAGGACCGGGATGACGCTGGTCTGGCCCAGGGAGAACGCGTTGCGCACCGGCAGCGACAGCATCAGCAGCGTGATCGCCACGGGTGCCGCGAGCAGGGACGTACGGCGGGAGACGGGACCCGGCAGGGCGCGCGCGGCGACGACGCCCAGGACGACGACGAGCAGCAGGGTGCCGAAGGTCCAGGCGACGCCGAGGGCCTGCTCGGCGGAGCGGGCCAGCGGTTTCAGGACGAGCCCCGCGAAGGGCGTACCGGTGAACTGGCCGCCGTCGTACAGGGAGTCCGGCAGGTGCAGGACGCCGTTCTCGCCGATCCAGGTCTCCAGATCGGTCAGCCGCTCCCCCGGGGGCAGCCGCAGTACGGCCGCCGCCTGCCGCCCCGCCAGGACGGCTGCGAGCAGCCACAGCGCCACCCGTACCGCCCCCAGCCGGGTCGTCGTCGCACTACCCGGCCTACCCGGTATACCCGCTCCGCTGTGCTCCACATCCGCCACGCCGCGCCGGCCCTCCCACCGTGTGCCCCACCCGTCCCCCGGCGTAGAGCCTCGCACTGCCCCACCCGTAGGACGCAGGCAACCCCGACTTCGCCTGGCTGCCGCCCCGGATTCGTCCGGATGTCGAAGATGATGCGGGGTGCGGGACTGATCCGTCCAACCAGCGGAGAAGGTCCGACCGGTCCGAGCTGGACGCGGTACTCGCCGCCGGTTGAGGCAGGATGGACGGCATGAGCATCGTGAAGATCAATGTGCTGACCGTCCCGGAGGAGCAGCGCGAGGTGCTGGAGAAGCGCTTCGCCGCCCGCGCCGGGGCTGTGGAGAACTCCGACGGCTTCGAGTGGTTCGAGCTGCTGCGGCCCGTCGAGGGCACCGACCAGTACCTCGTCTACACCCGCTGGGCCGACGAGGCGTCGTTCCAGGCGTGGATGGAGGGCCCGATGAAGGCCGCCCACCAGGGCGGCCAGGGCTCGGCCGAGGGCGGCGAGCGCCCGAAGCCGGCCGCCTCCGGTTCCACGCTGTGGTCGTTCGAGGTGGTCCAGCAGGCCGCGCCCAAGCAGGGCTGACACACGGTCACCCCCGCCCCGCCGCGCGGAGCGGGGGTGCCGGAGCGCGGGGGGGAGGGCGGTCAGCTCCAGAACGCGTCCGCTTCGTCGATGTCCTCCGTGCACTCGTCGATGTCGGAGATCTTCCCGCCGACGATCGTGAAGAAGAGGCCGCCGTGCTCCTCGAGGCCCCGGTCGCCCCGGTCGGCGCGGAACGTGTGGAAGGACATGACGTGCCCGCGGCCGTCGGCCAGTACGCGATCGAGCTGGACCCGCATCGTCCCGTGGGTCTCCTCGCCCTGCCGGCGGTAGAGCTCCAGCACGGCGTCACGGCCCTTGTGATGCCCGGAGAACGGGTTGTTCCCGGGTACGTGGTGGACGACATCCCCCGTCATCATCGAGCTGAGGGTCTCCATGTCACCCGCGTTGAACGCTTCGTAGCCCCGGCGCACCAGGGCACAGTCCAGGTGCTGAGCCATAGCGGTTCGCACCTCGCTTTCCTTTGAAGTCCGGTTATTTCCGGTCATTTCCATCATCCGCCGGGCGATAATCGCTGTCCACGCCGGACGCCGCCGGGCCAGACTGATGCCCATGTCCCGGTCAACGCCACGCTGGTCCGTCACGCCCGAGCCCGTCGGCGCCCCGGACGCGACCGCCCTGCGCCGCGCGTACTACGGCGAGGTCGCCGGCCGCTACTGGGGGCGCCCCGCGACCGGGGCGGAGATCGACCAGGGGCTCGCCGACGACGGCAGCGACGAACTCGTCCCGCCCACGGGGGAGTTCGTGGTCGGGCGCTACGACGGCGAGGCCGCGGCCTGCGCCGGGGTGCGGCTGCTCGATCCGGAGACCGCCGAGCTGACCCGCGTGTACGTACGCCCCGAGCTGCGCGGGACGGGCGGCGGCGGCGCGCTGCTGGCCGCCCTGGAGACCGCCGCCCGCGCGCTGGGCGCCCGCCGGATCCGGCTCGACACCCGCAACGACCTGATGGAGGCGCGGGGACTGTACGCCAAGCACGGCTATCTGGAGATCCCGGCGTACAACAACGACCGCTACGCCGAGCGCTGGTTCGAGAAGAAGATCGGCTAGCCGACGGCCGGCCGGCGGCCCGGCGGGTGGCGCGCGCGCTCACCTCGCGTGGTCGCGCTTCGGCGCGGCGTCGTACGGCTCCTCCTGGTCCGATCCGCACAGCTCGGCGTTCAGTTCCTCGACCAACTGCACCAGGTCCCGGGGCCGGTCGGGCCCCCACCAGTCGCCCAGCAACTGCGCGAGGGAGTCCTCCCGCGCCTTCGCCAGCCGGGTCGCCGCCTCGCGGCCGCGCTCGGTGAGCACGAGCGGCAGACCCTGCCTCCGGGCCAGACCGCGCCCCTCGACCTGCCGGGACGCCTCGGTGACCACGCGCAGCGGTACGGCCGTCCGCTCGGCCAGCAGCGCGGGCTCGACCGAGCCGTACCGGTTGATGCGCAGCAGCAGCCAGCTGGACGCGGGCAGCAGGTCGTAACCCGCCTTCGTGGTGATCTTCTCGTAGATGTGCCGGCGCCCCTCCCGGGTGCCCAGCACCGACAGCGCGCGGGCCACTTCGTCGTGCGAGGAGCGCTCGACGGGGTTGGAGGCGAGGGTCTGGCTGGTGTCCGGGGCGGTGACGGAGCCGCGCAGCTTGTCCTCCTTGAGGAAGCAGGCGACGGCGAACGCGACGACGACGACGGGCGCGGCGTAGAGGAAGACGTCGGTGATGGACGTGGAGTAGGCGCTCAGCACCGAGGGGCGCAGCTCGGGCGGGAGCTGGGCGATGGCCCGCGGGTCTGCCTCCAGCTGGGCGGGGCCGATGCCGGGCGGGAGTTCCTGGCCGGCGAGGGCCGCGACGAGTTTGTCGTCGAGCCGGCTGGTGAAGATCGTGCCGAAGACGGCCACGCCGAACGAGGCGCCGATGGAGCGGAAGAAGGTCGCGCCGGAGGTGGCGACGCCGAGGTCCTCGTACCGCACGGCGTTCTGCACCACCAGCACCAGGACCTGCATGACCAGGCCGAGCCCGGCGCCGAAGACGAAGAAGTAGACGCTGGTCGACCAGGTGGAACTGTCCGGCCGCAGCTGGTGGAGCAGGAGCAGTCCGACGGCGGTGAGGGCCGTGCCGGTGATGGGGAAGACCTTCCACCGGCCGGTGCGGCTGACGATCTGGCCGGACGCGGTCGAGGAGATCAGCAGACCGAGGACCATCGGCAGCATGTGCACGCCGGACATGGTCGGGGAGACGCCCTGCACGACCTGGAGGAAGGTCGGCAGATAGACCATCGCGCCGAACATCGCGAAGCCGACGACGAAGCTGATCACCGAGCAGAGGGTGAAGGTCCGGATCCGGAAGAGCCCGAGCGGAAGTACGGGCTCCGCCGCGCGCCGCTCGACGTACACGAACGCGGCCAGCAGGACGGCGCCGAGGACTGCGAGCCCGATGATCCGGGCCGAGCCCCAGCCCCAGGTGCCGCCGAGCGAGGCGACCAGCACCAGGCAGGTGGCGACGGCGGCGATCAGGAACGTGCCGAGGTAGTCGATGGTGTGCCGGGCCGAGCGGACCGGGATGTGCAGGACACCGGCGATCACCAGCAGCGCGACGACACCGATCGGCAGGTTGATGTAGAAGACCCAGCGCCAGGACAGGTGGTCGACGAAGAGACCGCCCAACAGGGGCCCCAGGACACTCGTCGCACCGAAGACCGCGCCGAACAGGCCTTGGTACTTGCCGCGTTCGCGCGGCGAGACGATGTCGCCGACGATCGCCATGGACAGCACCATCAGGCCGCCGCCGCCCAGACCCTGGAGCGCGCGGAAGCCGATGAGCTGGAGCATGTCCTGGGCGATGCCGCAGAGCGCGGAGCCAATGAGGAAGATGACGATGGCGGCCTGGAAGAGCTTCTTCCGGCCGTACTGGTCGCCGAGCTTGCCCCACAGCGGGGTGGCGGCGGTCGACGCCAGCATGTACGCGGTGACCACCCAGGAGAGGTGGTCCATGCCGCCCAGTTCGCTGACGATGGTCGGCAGGGCGGTGGAGACGATGGTCTGGTCGAGGGCGGCGAGCAGCATGCCCAGCAGCAGTGCGCCGATGGCGACCATCACCGAGCGCGGTGCCTGCCCGCCGCCCGGCGCCACGGCCGGGGTGGCCACTTCCTGAGTCATGGACTCCTCCTCGGGGCCGCCCACCCTCTCCATCCTGATCGGTATGGCCGGTTATGGCCTGTTGGGCAGTTGGGCGATCCGCTAGGGGTCTGCATAATCGCTTGGCAGCAGCCAGGGAGGGGACCCGTAGTGAGCGCACAGCGCTGTCCACAATGCGGCACGGTAAGGGGCGCGGACGGGAGTCACGGCTGCGCCTGCGCGGAGCGCGCGGCGGAGGCGGTCCGCGCCGAGCGCACGGCGCAGATCGCGGCGGCGGAGGACTTCGACCCGCTGCGGATACGTCCGTACGTGACGCTGCCGGAGCCGGCCGCGGGGCCGGAACCGCACGAGCCGCGGCTGCTCGGTGTCGTACAGCCGGTCGTACAGCCGCCGTCGGAGCCGGCGTGGGAGGCGGGCGACCCGGCGGAGACGATGCGGCTCTTCTCCGAGCCGGTGGCTGCCGCCGCGGCCGTCGGCGGCGACGGGCGGCCGGGGAGGAGGCGGCGGCGGCGCAGCCTGGTGCCCTCGGTGGCCGTCGGCGTGGCCGCGGTCGGGGCGATCGGGGTGAGCGCGTTCGCGGTGGGGGTGTTCTCGGACAGGCCGGATGTCGAGCTGTCGATGCCGGACGCCCGGACCTCCGCACCTGTCGTCCCCTCGCAGCCGGACGGTTCGCCCTCCGCACCCGGCTCCCCCTCGTCCTCCGTCTCTGCCTCCGCCTCCGCACGGGAGTCGGCATCGCCCTCACCGTCGGCCTCCGCGTCCGCTTCCGCGTCCCCGACGCCCAGCGCGTCGACGAGCGCGCCGAAGCCTGCGACCGAGTCGGCGTCGCGCCCCACGGCGAGCCAGAGCGCACCGGAGGAGCCGGCGCAGTCCCGGGTTGCGGGGCCGCCGGTGCTGAGTTACGGCGACGAGGGTGCGGAGGTGGTCGAACTGCAGCGGCGGCTGGCGCAGTTCCAGCTGTACGACGGCCCGGACAACGGCAGGTACGGGCGGCGGGTGGAGAACGCAGTCGCCGAGTTCCAGATGTACGCCGGCGTCGAGGAGGACCCGGAGGGCGTGTACGGCCCGGAGACGCGCAGCGCACTGGAGTCGCTCACGCACGAGCCGTAGCCGCGAACGGATGGACTGGCGCCGGCCGGGACAGTTTTGTATCGTAGAGAAACAAAGTGGTCCCGTCCGTTCACCCTGACCGGCGGGCGGGACCGCTGGCTTCTTCTCCCGTACCTCTGGAGCTCGCCGATGCCGGCCACCCCCGCTGTCCTGACCGCCCGCGCCCTCCTGCTGGACATGGACGGGACGCTCGTCAACTCCGACGCGGTGGTGGAACGCTGCTGGCGGGAGTGGGCGCTGGAGCACGGGCTGGACCCGGAGGAGGCGCTCAAGGTCGTACACGGCAGGCAGGGGTACGCGACCATGGCCGTACTGCTGCCGGAGCGGCCGATGGAGCAGAACCACGCGGACAACCGCGTGATGCTCGCCCGCGAGACGGCCGACACCGACGGCGTGGTTCCGGTGGCCGGCGCGCCGGCCTTCATGGCCGCGCTGGCACGACTGCCGCACGCGCTGGTCACGTCGGCGGACGAGGCGCTGGCACAGGCGCGGATGACGGCGGCGGGCCTGCCGATGCCGCGCGTGCGCGTCACGGCGGAGCGGGTCGGGGCGAGCAAGCCGGACCCGGAGGGCTTCCTGAAGGGCGCGGCGGAGCTGGGATTCGCCCCGGAGGACTGCATCGTGTTCGAGGACTCGGAGGCCGGCATAGCAGCGGGCCGGGCGGCTGGCATGCGGGTGGTGGGCGTGGGCCCAAGGGCGGCCGCCCACACCCCGACGGCCCACGTGCAGGACCTGACGGAGCTGAAGGTGAAGCAGACGCCGGAAGGGTCCCTGCGGCTGCACATCGGAGGGTGACGGCGGGCGGGGGGTGGGGGCACTGAGCCGGGGTGACGGCCGCCAGGGGCGAGGGGTGCGAGGGCCGGGGGTGACCGTGCCCGGGGGCGAGGAGTGGACGGGAAACCCGGGGCCGCCCGGTTTGTGAGTATGGCGGGCCGGACCGGACCCTCAAGGGCGCTCCCTACGGTCGCGTCGCTGCGCGATGGCCTACGGCCACCCCTGACCGTCCGCCCCGTCCCGCTGGTGCAGATGAGTGTCGGGCGGCCCCGGGGAGCGGGGCCCCACCTGAGCGGGGACGCTGACTGGGCTCTCGTCGGTGACCTCAGCCCGGCAGGAAGGGCAAGACACGCGGCCACTTCGGGGGCTGCGCGGCTCGGCTTAGCGGCCGACGGCCGCCTGTTGGCCGACGACAACGCCCAATCCGAGGTGGATTGACACCAAGCAGCCGAGGGGGCCCGCAGGCGGGCCACAAACCCCGGCAAATCGGACAGGATTGAGGCTCTGCGGACCCCGCATGCCGCCTGATGTCGCCACACCTCGGCTCCACCGGCCTGACGACCTCATAGCCGGGGCCAAGCCCCTCCCGGCCTGCCTCACGCGGCAATCACCCACCGGCCTGCGGCCGCTAAGCCGTGGCCGAGCCCCCGCGAGAAGATGGCGCCCTGCCCACCGGCCTGCGGCCGCTGAGCCGGAGCCGGGCCCATCCCGAGCCGACTGCGCACCACCCACCGCCCGGTGGCCGCTAAGCCGGGGCCGGGCCCATCCCGGACCTGCCGCGCATCTTGTCGCCACCCACCGGCCTGCGGCCGGGGACCGACCCGGACCAACAGCCGGTAGATCCCGGGGCCCCGCCCCGGGGGCCGCCCCCCACTCATCAGTCAGCGGTGGAGGGACGGGAGTCCAGGGTGGCCGAAGGCCATCGCGCAGCGACGCGACCGCAGGGAGCGCCCTTGACACCCGGCCCGCAACCGCCATCATCACCAACCGGGCGGCCCCCCACCCGCACCACCCACCCCCGGCCAAGCCGGACCCGCCCCCCGGCCCACTCACCCCACCACCGCCTCGTACAAGCTGAAGCCCGCCAGCGCCAGCATCACCAGCGCCGCCACCTTCGTGATCAGCCGCAGCGGTACGTACTTCATCAGCGTCCGGCCGCCCAGGATGCCGATCGCCGCCACCGACCACAGCGCCAGCACCGCGCCCAGGCCGACCGAGACGGGGTTGTCGTAACGCGCCGCGAGGTTCGCCGTCATGATCTGCGTCAGGTCACCGAACTCCGCGACCAGGATCAGCATGAACCCCGCGCCCGACACCTTCCAGAACGACTGGTCCGCCGGCTCCTTGACCTCCTCCTCGCCCTCGTCCTTCTTCAACAGCAGCATCGCCGCGCCGATCAGGAAGAGAACGCCGACGAACGCCTGCACCAGCCGGTGCGGCAGCAGCGTCAGCACGCTGCCCGCCGCGATCGCCAGCGCGACATGTACGGCGAAGGCCGCCGCCACGCCGACGAACACGTACGAAGCCCGGTAGCGCGTACCGAGCACGAGGCCCGCCAGGGCCGTCTTGTCCGGGAGCTCGGCAAGAAAGACGACGCCGAAGGCGATCGCCATGATGGTGAAGCTGATCACAGGTGGTTTCCTCAATCGGTCGGGCGTGCCGCACCGAGAGACCTGACCGAACCACTTCAGGGGTCGCTTCGGCACGGCAGCGTCGTCAAAAGCACAAAGTGCACAAAGTGCACAAAGACAGGACACTGCGGCCGAAGGTCTCGCTGGCGGACCTGAATCACAGTCCGCCTCCGGGCGCCGGCTGAGCGAACTCAGCAGTATGTCGACGTTCCGGCGAAGAGCTACTCCCCTTCTGCTCCATAAAGAGTACGCGAACAAGCACGCGACACCACCCCTCACCCCTCCCGGTGCAGCCTCCCCCGCGCCACCAGCTCCAGTACCACCGCGACCGCCACCGCCTGTACCGCCATCAGCGCGACCAGCACAAACAGCTGCACAGCCCCCGCCAGCACCGGCGACGACCCGCCCAGCAGCATGCCCACGAAAGCCCCCGGGAGCGTGACCAGGCCCACCGTCCGGGTCTGGTCGAGACCGGGCAGCAGCGCGTCGGAGGCGGCCGGCCGGGCGACCTCCAGGCGCGCCTCCCGGTCCAGAAGCCCGAGCGCCATCCCCGCCTCGACCTCACCCCGCCGCAGCTCCAGCTCGTCGAGCGCGCGCCGGCCACCCAGCACGGTCGCGGTGAGGGCGCCGCCGATCAGGATCCCGGCCACCGGAATCAGCGCGATGCCGCGCACCGGGACGAGCCCGGTCAGAACCAGCGCGGCCACCACCGGCACGACCGACACCCCGATCGGCACCGCCGCCCACCACCATGAGCCGTTCCTCGTGATGCGCCGCCCGGCGGTCCACACCGCCACCCCGTACATCAGCAGCAGGAAGGCGAGCAGCAGCGGCACCGCACGTACCACCCACCCGATGAGCAGGGACACCGCGGCGAGCTGGACCGCGGCCCGCAGACCCGCGGTGACAACGGCGCGGGATCTCCCACGGCTGCCGTCCTCGGACAGCCGCGCGAAGGCGACGACGGCCGCCGCGACGACGAGCAGTACGGCCAGGACCGCGGCGAGCGTGGCATTCACCGGCAGCAGAGCCTGATCGGCGGCGGCAGCGAGGACGGCAGGGGCGCGCACCCCGCAACCCTACGGGGGTCCGCCCATACAACCTCACTCACAGCAACGAAACATGGCGGCGCGTCAGAACCACACAGCCGTCAGAACCTTGACGCGTCAGAACCACGCAGCCGTCAGACCTTGACGCCGTCAGAACACTTGATGTGACGTGCTCATGTCGCCACCCTGTTACCTGGCGCCCATCCCCAGGCAACCTGGCGCCGCCACGATGGCCGGGCCCCGACGGGGTCGCACGGCCAAAGGCCCCCCACATCAAGGGAGTTCGCATGTCCGGTGTCTACGCGCGTCGAGTACGTCACATGATGCGCCGAATAGCGCGTCGCACAGCCGTTGTCGCAGCAACCGCCGCCCTCGCCGGCACCAGCCTGCTCACCGCACCCCCCGCCCAGGCCTCCCCGCCCACCCCCATCAGCGCGTCCACGGCCCGTACGTACCTCGGGCAGCTGACGGTGAAGGCGGAAGGTTCCTCCAGCGGCTACAGCCGCGACCTCTTCCCGCACTGGAGCACCCAGTCGGGCACCTGCAACACCCGCGAGGTCGTCCTCAAGCGCGACGGCACGAACGTCCAGCAGGACTCCAGCTGTGCGGCCGTCAGCGGCAGCTGGTACTCCGAGTACGACGGCGCCACCTGGACCCTCGCCTCCGACCTGGACATCGACCACGTCGTCGCGCTCGCCGAGGCCTGGCGCTCGGGCGCGAACAGCTGGACCACCTCCAAGCGCCAGCAGTTCGCCAACGACCTCACCCGGCCCCAGCTCATCGCCGTCACGGACAACGTCAACCAGGCCAAGAGCGATCTCGACCCGGCCGAGTGGCTGCCGCCGCGCACCGCCTACCGCTGCACCTACGCCCGCATGTGGGTGCAGGTGAAGCACTACTGGGCCCTCAGCATCGACTCGGCCGAGAAGAGCACCCTCCAGAGCGTCCTGAACGGCTGCTGAACGGCTGCTGCCCGCCCGCACCTGCCGGGAAGGCCCGACGCGACGCCGGAACTCCGACGCGACGCCGGAAAAGACGCCGGAAAAGACACGGGCCGGAAACTCCCCGCCGACCTCCGTCGTTCCGTACCGTACGGGGCGACGGAGGAGGGGCTGAAATGGCCGGACTGCGACTGGGACCACTGCTGCGCCATGTCGACTGGGACACCGGAGAGGCGGCGGTCATCTGGATCGAGGCCGACCGCCCCTGCACGGCCGAGGTCCGCTGCGAGGACGGCGCGGGCGGCTCGGTGCGTACGTTCCAGATCGCCGGGCACCACTACGCGCTGATCCCGGTGACCGGCCTGACGCCGGCCTCCGAAACGGCGTACGAGGTACTGCTCGACGGCCGCCAGGTGTGGCCGCTCGCCGACTCACGCTTCCCGGCGAGCACCATCCGCACGCCCGCTGTCCCGTCCGGATCCGTCCGGCTCTCCTTCGGGTCCTGCCGCTGGGCCGCGCCGCCCGGCGGCGGAAAGGACCCGGTGGGTCCGGACGCCCTGGACATGCTGGCCGCCCGGCTGTCCGCCGCGCCGTCCTCCGAGCGGCCGGACGTGCTGGTTCTGCTCGGTGACCAGGTGTACGCGGACGAGACCTCCAAGGCCACCCGCCGCTGGCTGGCGGCCCGGCGCGATCTGGACGAACCGCCCGGGTACGAGGTCGCGGACTACGAGGAGTACACCCGCCTCTACTACGAGTCATGGCTCGACCCCGACGTACGCTGGCTGCTCTCCACCATCCCCAGCTGCATGATCTTCGACGACCACGACGTCATCGACGACTGGAACACCAGCGCCGCCTGGCTGGCCGAGATGCGCGCGACGCCCTGGTGGCAGGAGCGGCTGCTCAGCGGCCTGATGTCGTACTGGGTCTACCAGCACCTCGGCAACCTGTCCCCCACCGAGCTGGCCGCCGACGAGACGTACGCCGCGGTCCGCGCGACCCCCGACGGCACCGACGCGCTGCGCCGCCTGGCGGCCCGGGCCGACGCGGAACCGCATGCGGTGCGCTGGAGCTACCGCCGCGACTTCGGCACGACCAGGCTGCTGATGGTGGACACCCGGGCCGCCCGCGTCCTGGAGGAGCAGAACCGGTCCATGCTCGACCCGGGCGAGGAGCAGTGGGTGCGCGACAACGCCCTCGCCGGGCACGGTACGTACGAGCACCTGCTGATCGGCACCTCGCTGCCCTGGCTGCTGCCGCCCGCGGTCCACGACGCGGAGGCCTGGAACGCCGCGCTGTGCCGCGGCGAGCGGGGCGCGCGCTGGGCGAAGATCGGCGAGAAGGTACGCCGGGGCAGCGACCTGGAGCACTGGGCGGCCTTCCCGTCCTCCTTCGCCGCGCTGGGGGACGTGATCGCGGAGGCGGCCACCGGCCCGGACGCCCCGGCGACGGTGTGCGTCCTGTCCGGCGACGTGCACCACGCGTACGTCGCCGAGCCCACCTGGCCGGACGGCCGCGTACCGGACGCGCACGTGGTGCAGCTGACCTGCTCGCCCGTACACAACAGCATCCCCGCCTCGATAAAGCTCGGCTTCCGCTTCGGCTGGAGCCGGGC
This sequence comes from Streptomyces mabaensis, assembly GCF_053763515.1. NCBI lineage: Bacteria > Bacillati > Actinomycetota > Actinomycetes > Kitasatosporales > Streptomycetaceae > Streptomyces > Streptomyces mabaensis. The sequence goes on along the minus strand of NZ_JBSOPZ010000009.1, from coordinate 122,691 downwards.
GGGCCGGCGCGTGGGGCTGGCACTGGCCCGGCATGGCCGGACGGGCGCCGCACCGGTCGAGTGGAAGAAGACCGGCGGGCCGTGGTTCGGGAACCAGTTGATGTCCCTGACACTGCGCGGGCGCTCGGCGGTGCTGCGGCTGGAACAGGCGCAGGCGGAGCGGGGCGACGGCTCGCGGCTGACGACCGTACTGAAGCGGGACCTCACCGGCCCGGCCGGCTGACCGCCAACGGGCCCACCGCCCGGCGGACTCACCGCCGGAGGCCTCACCGCCGACGCCGCGGAAGGGCCCGGGGGGTTGACCGACGCGGTCTCAGGAACACCACGACCCCCAGGCGATCTCCGCTGAAACTCCAGGCGTACGCTGTATGGCTGTATAGCCGCCCCTGCCGCTCCCCTGCGACGTCGCGGCGTTGTTTCGAACCGGGGAGTTACGTTGCTCGAGAGTGTGGGGGCGCTGACCGCCAGCCCATGGATCTACGCCGTCGTCGCCGTCTCCGTCGTCCTGGACGTCTTCCTCCCCGTACTCCCCAGCGGAGTCCTGGTGATCGCGGCCGCCACCGCCGCCGCTGCCGGGTCGACCACCGCCGCCGGGGCCGCCGGGCGCGTACCGCAGGACGTTCCCGACATCCTCGCCCTGATGGTGTGCGCCGCGGCGGCGTCCGTACTCGGCGACTTCGTCGCGTACCGGCTGGCCTGGCGCGGCGGTGACCGTATCGACCGGGCCATTGCCCGCTCCCGCAGGCTGAGGACGGCGCAGGAACGTCTCGGCTCGGCCCTCACCCGGGGCGGCGGTGTGTTCTTCGTCATCGCGCGTTTCGCTCCGGCCGGCCGATCGGTGGTGTCGCTCGGGGCGGGCGCGGCCCACCGCAAGGTGATGGAGTTCCTGCCGTGGTCGGCGCTCGCGGGCGTGGCCTGGGCCGGATACAGCGTGGGACTCGGCTACTTCGGTGGCCAGTGGCTGGGCGCGACCTGGCTCGCCACGGCGGTCTCGCTCCTCGCGCTCTTCGCGGCGGGCGCGGCGGCGGCGTTCGTGGTACGGCGGCCGGTACGGGCATCGCCGGCGCCGGCCGGCTGAACACCACTTCGCGAACCGGGCCGAGCCGGGCCGGGTCGGCCGAGCCGGGCAGGCCGACAGCCCGTCAGGAGCAGGGCCTCACCCGTTCATCCGGTCCGAATCGCCGGGCCGGGCCCGGGCTCCTAGCGTCCGGAAGAGAGGCGCAGCCACACATCTGCGCTGCTTCCGAGGAGCCCTGACCATGTGTCTGCTGCCCATCGTCGCCGCGACCGCACTGACCGTCCTCCCCTTGGCCTCGCCCCCACCGGCCACGCCGTCTCCGTCGACTCCGTTGTCCCCGGCTCACTCGCCGCCCGCGTCGTCTCCGTCGGTTCCCCCGGCCCCGGCGCCCTCCCGGCCCGCGTCGCCGTCGTCGACCGCGTTGGCGGCGTCGTCCCCGGCGCCCGCGACGCCGTCGCCGTCGCCGCCCCCACCGTCCTCGCCGCCCTCATCGTCCTCGTCGCCCGCGTCCCCCTCCCCGACCGGGTCGCCCTCATCGTCCCCGGCAGCCTCTCCGACCGGGTCGACCGCCGCGCAGGGCCCAGAACGGCCGACCGCCACGTTGTTACCCAGGACGGCGGGCCCCGGCGGGATGGTCGCACTGAGCCTCCAGGGCTGCGAGGCACGGACCGGCAGGGCCTCGTCGGCGGCGTTCGGTGAGGTGACCCTGCGGCGCACCGGCAACCTGGCGGCCGGCAGCAGCCTCTATGGCAGCGCGACCGTCCACCGGCACACGGCTGCGGGCGCACACCCCGTGGTGTTCGCATGCGACCCCAGCGGCCCCGGTATGGGCGGCCCCGGCATCGGCGGCCCGAGCCCCGGCGACGGCCGGGGCCAGGCCACCATCCACCTGACGGTCACCCCGGGCGCGGCGCCCGGCCGCGTGGCCGGCGGGCTCAACGGCATGAGCCCGGGGCAGGTCGCGGTGGGCGGTGGACTGGTGGCGGCGGTGCTCGGCGCGGGCATGCGGGTGCTGCGCCGCAGGGGCGGCGGGGGCGGGGGCGGGTAGGACGCCGACGGGCAAACGTACGGCGGGGTCAGCCGGCCCGGCTCGCTGCCGCCGGCCTGTTCCCCCGTACCTCGATGCCCTCCAGCAGTACCCGGGTCGCCTCGGTGACGGCGTCCACGGCCTGGTCGAAGACCTCGCGGTTGTGGGCGGCGGGGGCGCGGAAGCCCGAGACCTTGCGTACGTACTGCAAGGCCGCGGCCCGCATTTCCTCCTCAGTGGCTTCCTCGGGGATGACGGGCGGACGGAGAGTCTTGATGCTGCGGCACATACCCCCAGTGTGGTTCATGCGGCGCGGTGGGCCACAGGTCGGCGACCCATTTCCACGAGTGCCAAAATAGGGCAGAAGCGAAAACTCGGGGATCTCGTGCGGGAGGCCACGATGACGGCGTCGCAGAGCGCAGAGCCCGCCCCTCACCGGGGCCTGTGGCCCGGCATCGCCGGCCTCCTGGCCGGCGGACTGCTCATCGCGGGGTACGTGCTCGCCTGGCGCATGCCCGACACCGAGGAGAAGGACGCGATCAGAGGGATCGTCTCCTTCCACCGGGACGAGAGCAACCAGGCTCTCGCGGAGACCACGGTGCTGCTTCTGCTGGCGGCGGCCCTGCTTTTCATGTTCTTCCTCGTCGCCCTGTCCCGGCGGGCCGGGAACCGGTCACATCTCGTGCTGGTGGGCGGCACGGTGTTCACCGTGTTCCTCATGATCTCGGCGCTCACGGGCAACATCTTCGGGATCACTGCGAGCCACTCCGAGGCCTTCCCGGTGAATCCGCAGACCGCGTTCCTCGCGATCCTGCTGATGGACATCTCGTACGGCTCGACGATCGCCGCCATGACAGGGGCGGCAGTCATGCTGTTCGCGGTCTGGCGGGTGGCACGGGACACCGGCGCCGTACCCCTGCGGCTCGGCCGGTTCGGGCTGGCGGTGGCGGTGCTGTCGCTGGCAGGGCCGTTCAGCGCGTGGTTCACGCCGCTGCTGCTGGCCCTGTGGATGATCGGGGTGAGCGTGATCCTGATCGCGAGAGCCCGCGACGTACGGGGTACCCGGCCCCCGGCGGAAGCCGCGGAAGTCAGGGCGGGCAGGACGGGCCACCGCCCCAGGAGGGCCTGACCCAGTCGGCCATCAGCCGGGCCGCCTCGTCCGCCGGGATGTACGCCGGTACGACCACGAGGTCGCAGCGGCCGACCCCGTACGAGAGCAGGCAGATACGGCGCCGGTCGCCCGCTGCCGCTGACCGGTTGATGTGCACGACGCGGCCGGCCACGGCAATCCGGCGGGCCCCCGCGAGCCACTGAGTGGCGTCCACCCTGACGCGGGTGATGCGGCCCCACCTCGCGCTCAAGGCCGCAAGCAGGCTGGGGAGTTCCTCACGCAGGTCGGGCGAGCGGGGCCACCACGCGCCGTCGATGCGGCGCGGTCCGGTTTCCGGCCCCGCCAGGGCCAGCCGGACGGGGAGCGTGTGATGTGCGGCGACCGTGTGCATGTCGGCCTCGACTCGAACTGCTCGGAGTTCCGTCCTCGGCTCGTATCGCGTGACAGCCCGGCGGGCCGCTGCCGCCCGCCGGCCCCGGCCGTCAGCCGTCAGCCGGAACGATCTCGTACGCCCCAGCCTACCGCCCGTCGCCGGCCCCCCATGATCACCACCCCACGCCCCCGCACCCGGCCCGAAGGCCGCCCGGGCCGCCCATGCAGTCCCCTGCCCGGCAGATGTACACCGCACGCGGGGCCGCCCGAGGCCGGCCGGAATCACCCGGGGTCGCCCGGGGCCCAGCAGGCATCGGCCGGTATCACCCGAGCCCGAGTGGGGTCACCCGAGCCCGGCGGGGGCCACGCGGGGCCGTCCGGACGCACCCGAGCTCCGACAAGACCCCCGGGGTCAGCCGGGCCGGGCCACCCGGTCGGGTGATCCGCCCGGATTCGTCCGCCTGTTGCCGCGCCCCGCCCCGCCGCACACCGCGAGGATGCGGCGTGATCTTCGTACACCCGCATTCCGCGCACCCACATCCCGTACACCGAGGCCGTCGCGCGCTGCCGCCGCTCACCCGCGGCGGTCTCGCCACAGTCGCCGCACTCACCGCACTCGCCCTCCTGCCCGCCCTGCCGGCGGCCGCCGCCCCGCCGCCGCTGACGCCTCCCCCCGTCCAGCCCGAGCCCACAGCCGCCGAGCAGCGCGTCTCGGCGCACCTGGACGCCGTCCGCCAACGGCCAGAAGCGCTGCGCGCGTTCATCCGGGACCTGCCCAAGGGGGGTGACCTGCACAACCACCTCTCCGGGGCGGCCTCGACCGAGCTGCTGATCCGGCTCGCGGCCGCCGACGGGCTGTGCATCGACACCAAGACACTGACGGCGGTCCCCGCCCCCTGCGCGGCGGGCACCCGGCCCGCCACCGACGCCGTGACCGACCGCGGCTTCCGGCGGCAGGTGATCCGCGCCTGGTCGATGCAGGACCTCCCCGCGGGCGAGAACGGCCACGACCACTTCTTCGCCACCTTCGGCAGATTCGGCGAGGTGGCCTGGCGCAACCGCGGAAAGCTGCTCGCCGAGGTGGCGAACTCGGCGGTCAAGCAGAACCAGTTCTACCTGGAGACGATGGTCTCCCCCGCCTCGACCGAGGCCCGGGAACTCGCCGACGCCGTCGGTTTCGACGAGGACCTGGACCGGATGCACGACAAGCTCCTTGCCGGCGGCCGCCTGGACGCGGCGGTGCAGGCGGCGCGCAAGGAGGCCGACGCGGCCGACGAGCAGTTCCGCGTGGCCGCCCACTGCGACTCGGCCCGCCCCGATCCGGGCTGCGCGCTGCCGGTCCGGTGGATCTCCCAGGTTTCGCGCGGCAGCTCGCACGAGCGCGTCTTCACCCAGATGGCGCTCGGCATGCGGCTGGCGGAGCGCGACCCGCGGTTCGTGGCCGTGAACCTGGTCCAGCCGGAGGACTGGGACAGCTCGCTGCGCAACTACCGGCAGCAGATGCGCATGCTCGACCACCTGCACCGCGAGTACCCCGACGCGCACATCACCCTGCACGCCGGCGAACTGACCCCCGGCCTGGTCAAGCCCGAGGACCTGTCCTTCCACATCCGCGAGGCGGTCCTCACCGGCCACGCCGAACGGATCGGCCACGGAGTCGACGTCCTGCACGAGGACAACCCGCAGCAGCTGCTGCGCGCGATGGCGGCCCGGCGGGTGGCGGTGGAGGTGCCCTTCACCAGCAACGAGCAGATCCTCGGCGTCTCGGGCGACGAGCACCCGTTCATGACGTACCGCCGGTACGGCGTCCCCGTGGTCCTGGCCACCGACGACCCCGGGGTCTCGCGCAGCGACATCACCGCGGAGTACCTGCGCGCGGCGCAGATGTACGGGCTGAGCTACCCGGAGCTGAAGCACCTGGCCAGGGCCTCACTCGACCACGCGTTCCTGCCGGGCCGCAGCCTGTGGCGCGGCAACCCGGCCCGCCTCGGCCACATCCGGGCGGTGCCCTGCCGCGACGACCGCCCCGGAACCGCCACCCCGAGCCGGACGTGCGCGGCCTTCCTGGCGGGCAGCCCGAAGGCGACGGTGGAATGGCGCCAGGAGGCAGCATTCACCCACTTCGAAACCCACCACCGAACCACAACCACCTGACCCCAAAGCCCCGGTCCGCGGCCCGCGCCGCCCCCGGTACGCAGCCGCTCCTCAGCCGGTCCCGGTGTCCACCCGGTACACGATCTTCCCGTCGAACTCCGCGAAGCCGAGGGACCGGTAGAAGGAGCGCGCGTCCGGGTTGTCGCGGTCCGTCATCCACTCGACCCGGCTGCACCCGGGTCGAGCGGCGGCGATGGCGCGGAGTTCGTCCATGAGGCGGGCGCCGACGCCCTGGCGGCGCAGGGTGTCGCGGACGTAGAGCTCCTTGAGGAAAAGCGAGTGGGACGACCCTGCCGCCGGCCAGAGGAACGAGTAGGCGGCGAGCCCGACGAGCTCTCCTGTCTCGTCCTCGACCAGAAGGGCCGAGGCCAGCGGCGGGGAGCCGAAGAGCGCTTCCTCCACCTGGGACTGGCGCTCATCGAGGTGCTGGATCTCGGTCGATCCGTAGAACCGCTCGATTTCCTCGATCAGTTCGGCCACGGGGCGGATGTCGCCCTTTTCCGCAGGGCGGATCGTCACGCTCATCGGCATGTATCTCCTGTCGTCATACGTTCGGGTGTCACCAGGTACCAGCCGGTGTCACCAGGTTCCAGCCGTGCTGCCGCAGAGAAGCCTGGACGCGTCGGATGAGGTACTCCAGGTCCGTGCAGTAGACGGAGGGGTTCCGGTATCCCCTTGCCGCACTGAAGCGGTGCGGGAGGTAGCCTCCGCCGCACACCTCGACCAGCGGACAGCTCCGGCACTGCTCAGCCAGGGCGTCCTTGCCGTACTGCCGGTGCGCCATCTTCGGGTGGTGGAGGGCCTCGTCGAGGGACTCGTTGAAGACATCGAGCCCCAGCCTGGAGGCGCCTTCCTCGACGGAGCGCAGGGTGTCCACGCCCTCGATCGTGCCGTCCGACTCGATGACGACGCAGCCGGACGGGGTCAGTCCGAGGGTGTCCACCGCGCCGCGCGCCCCGGAGCTGAGGGCCACGATGTCTTCCAGCATCCGTACGCTGTGCCGGTACTCGGGCCGGGCAAGCCAGGCGTCGTAGACACGGCTCATCCAGAGTCCGTACTCGGGGATAGCGGAATCGATGCGGAGGGGTGGCTCGTCATGGGTCCCGTGCGGAAGACCGAAGTCGATCACCGGGGGTTCGAACGACGCCAGATAGTCGTGCACCTCCACCGGGTCGTTGGCCAGGTCCACGACCGCCAGCAGACCCGCGAACAGGTTCGGCCGTGAGCGCAGCATCTCGATGCCCCGTACCGCCGAAGCGGCGCTCGACCGGCGGGCGTGAGTCAGACGGTGCCGGTCGTTCGCGGCGGGCGGTCCGTCGAGGCTGACTCCCACGGTGACCGCGAACCGTTCGAACAGGTCGAGCCAGGCCTCGGAGATGAGTGTGCCGTTGGTCTGGAGTTCGAAGCGGACGGCCGTGCCCGGCGGAATGCCCTCCTGGATCGTGCGCAGCAGGTCCGCGAGGTGCCGGGGTCCCGCGAGCAGCGGCTCGCCGCCGTGCAGCACGACATGTACGGTCTCCAGGCCGTACTTCGTCACGTGCTCGGCGATCCTTGCGGCCGCCGCTCGCGCCACGTCGACGCTCATACGTGCCGGCAGGTGCCGCGACGCCTGATCCTTGGAGTTGAAGACGTAGCAGTAGTCGCAGTCGATGTTGCAGCGGTTGGCGACCTTGAGAATGAACGTCCGGAACGGCGTACGGGGCGATGTCATCGAGGGGCTGCGATTACAGCGGCCACGGCCAGATGAGGGACGCCGGGTGACTGCCGCCGTCGGGATTCGACGCGGCCTTCTCGGCCGCCAGGCGGGCCTGCACACGGGCAGCGAGACGGTCCAGGACCACGGCGCCTTCCGGCGCCGCTGCCGCAGCGGCGGAGGAAGCCGCGACCGGCGAGGGGGCAACAGTCGTGCGTGTCTGCATTCAACGCTCCTTGTGTCGTGCGCGCCGGTTCTCGGAAACCCAGGGCCCGGGCGGGTTCGAAGGTGGTTGGTGCGACTTGCCGTTGCAACGTAGCAGCCCACGACGGGCCGGCGGCACACCGAAAACTGGCCACGTGGCCTGCTCCGATGCCACGCTTCGGAGGCCCGCCGGAAGGCGGAGTTCCCTGCCGGCCACCAGCAGATCCGGGGTCACGCCTGCGCCACCAGCAGACGTTCGATCTCTGCAGCCGCCCCCGGCACGCCCAGTCGCTCGTACACAGCGAGCGCTCCACGCAGTGACTCCTCGGCGCGATCGAGCCCCTCGACCGTCAGGTCGCACCGGCCGATCCCCTCCAGGGCCCGTGCCTCCTCCAGCGGGCACCTGCTCTCCCTCGCGAGCTGCAACGCCTGACTGAAACACGCTCGGCCGGCGGCCGGATCCCCCGCGGCGCACATCAGCCGCCCCGAGTGGTTCAGTACGTCCGCCTCAGCACACCGGTCGCCCAGCTCGCGAAGAAGCTCCAGGCTCCGCCCGAACGCTGCTGTGGCGCCCGCCCGGTCCCCCACGGCCCCTCGTGCCGCACCCAGTTCACCCAGTGCGGCGGCCTCACCGCCGCGGCTGCCGAGCTCCCGGTAGAGGCTGAGCGCCTCCTCCTGCGCGGTGACCGCCTCCGGCGCACGCCCTGCCAGGCGTTCCAGTACGCCCAGATGCCGGATGCTGTTGGCCCGCCCGAACTGGTCGCCCAGCTCGGTGTAGTGATCGAGTGCCTGGGTGTGGGCTTCGCGCGCGCCCACGTCGTCGCCGGTCAGCCGACGCACCACGCCCATCTCGTTGAGGGCGTATGCCTGGTGAACCCGGTCGTCCAGTTCCCGGTAGATGTCGAAGGCCTCATGATGCCGCCGGGCAGCCAGTGCGTACTCCCCCATGAGGCAGTGCACGACGCCGAGATCCCGTAGTGAATTCGCCTCTCCGTACCGGTCGTTCAACTGGCGAGAGATCGACAATGCCTGCGTCTGGGTCTCCACGGCGGCATCGAGTCTGCTGGTCTGCCGACGCACCATGCCGAGATCCGCCAGTGCGTTGGCCTGACCGAGCCGGTCCCCAAGGTCGCGGTAGATGGCCAGGGCCTCTGTCTGCGCCTGCGCGGATGCGTCGTTGTCCGCCGTCATGTACTGGACGATGCCGACCTGGTTGAGGGCATTGGCCTTGCCGCGCAGGTCGCCGACGGCGTCGTAGTGCGTCACCGCCTCGTTCAGGATCTCGGCAGCTACCGCGTAGTGAGCCATGAAGCGGCGTACGACCCCGAGCTCGGCCAGCGCATCGGCCAGTGCCTGCCGGTCGCCGGTGCGCCGGGCTGCGTCCGCGGCGGCGCGGTGAAGGCCTGCAGCCTGGTCCCAGGGACCCGCCTGTCGCAGGAACGGGGCCATGGCCGCGGCGAGCCGAATGACCGTGTCATGCAGCGCGAGGCTGTTCGCCTGCTCGATACAGGCCAGTACGGTGGCCCGCTCGTGCTCCAGCCATCCCAGGGCGACGTTCCGCGTCTCCAGGGCCGGTGTCTCGGGGCGTGACGTCCCGTCGGAAACGGGCGGAGGGGGTGCGACCGCGACCGCACCGCCGCGGGCGAGGTGTCTGTTCGCGTTCGTGAGAGCGGTCAGGTAGTAGGTGCACACGCGCTGGACTGCCTGAGTGTGATCCATGCCGTCTCCCTCGTCGGCGAGAGCGCGGGCGTAGTCGCGTAAGAGGTCATGGAGCCGGTAGCGGCCGCCGGGGTTCTCGTCGATCAGATGGTCGTCATAGAGGTCATCGAGGTGGCGACGCGCTGAGGACACCGGGATGGCGCCGAGCGCAGCACCGGCGTACACGTCGATATCCGTACCCGGGAAGAAGCCCAGGCTCCGGAAGAACCGCTTCCGATCCGGCGGAAGATCCTGGTAGGAGAGATCGAATGTCGCGGCCACCGCGCGATCTCCGGCCCGCATTTCCCCCAAGCGGCCGCGTGCCTCGCGCAGCCGCCCCAGCAGGTCGTCGGCGCTCCAGGACGGATGGTGCCGCAGGCGGGCGGCAAGCAGCGAGACCCCGAGCGGGAGGCAGCCGCAGAGGCGCACCAACTCCTCCAGTACGGCCGGGTCGAAACTGCCCGCCGGCCGTCGGCTGAGCTGTGTGAACAGCGAGATCGCGTGATCGGGTGGCAGAGCTTCCACCGCCAGGACCACCTCCTCGTGCGCCGCCAGCCGCTTGCGGCTCGTCACCAGGACGAGGCAGCCGTTTCCGCCGGGAAGCAGTGGCTCCAACTGCCCATAACTGGCGGCGTTGTCGAGGATGAGCAGCGCCTTCTTGTCCGCCAGCCGGGTCCGCCACATGGCAGCCCTCGCCTCCGTTACCACCCCCGCGTCGTCGCCCACCGGGATCCGCTGCGCGGGCACCCCGGTGGCCGCCAGCAACGAGGCCAGCGCATCGGTCGCCTCCACCGGGTTCCGGCCCGGGGTGTGACCGTTCAGGTTCACAAAGAGCTGCCCGTCGGGAAACCGCTCCGAGAGCACGTGGCCGGCGCGGACCGCGAAGGCCGTCTTGCCGACGCCGGGCATCCCGTCGATCACATGGACCGGCAGCGGCTCCCCGTTCTCCTGAGAAACGTCCACCGAGTTCAGCAACCGCTCGAGTTCCACGGAACGGTTGGTGAAGGCCGCGGTGTCCCGCGGCAGCGAGCGCAGCACCAGAGCCGCACCGGGCGGCCCCGCCCCGTCGTCCGGCCGTACCAGCGGCTCCGGGCCGTTCTCGGACGTTCCGGAGTCGGCGAGGGCGGCGAGCAGCGCCGTCAGACCGACCATCACCGCACCCACCAGGGCGAACGACAGCCATGGATGCCGCTGGATCCAGCCGAGCCAGGACGGCCAGTGCGACTGCTCCGAGACGGCATTGGTGACGAGCCCGACCAGCATGGTCGTCGCCGCACCACCGCCGGCGAGGACAGCGATGGCCACGCCCCGGCGCATACTCATGCGGGCACCGCCGCCGAGCATGCGGGGCGCAGATCCGACTGGGACACGTATGTTCTCCCATTGAGACGACGCGACTGTACTCAACTACCAAGCGCACCAGCATAAGTGACTGTCAGTCAAGTACATACTCCGGCGCCCGGTCCGGACACGCGAAGGGAAGCGCGGGGGGCGGGAGCGGTTCAGCAGTCCTCGTCGAACTTCACCGCGTCGATCACCACGGGCCGGCCGTCGAGCTTCGCGCCTGCCGCCGGGCTCAGGCGGCAGACCTTCCAGTTGGATTCGACGAGAATGAGCCGGTCCAGTTCGGTGCTGTCCCGCACGCTCAGACTGGTGCTCGAGGGCAGCGTCTGCCGGGCCACCTTCACCGACTTGCCGACCAGGTCCGGCATGGTGTCGCCTGCGGCCTCGGGCTCACCGGCGTCGGACGCCGGGCAGGCCTCTTCCAGCTTGACGGCACCGAAGTCGACGGTGACGTCCGTGGCATGGGTGCCGGGCTGCGGGGTCTGCGTGCAGACCTTCCAGTTCCGGTCGAGCGCTTGCAGACGGCCGCGGCCGAGCGCGTCGTGTGACGTCAGGCCGTAGAACCCGGCGGCCTGCGCTTCGTCCTGCGCGGCCTGGAGGCCTTTGCCGACGAGGCTGGGAAGCACCGCGGTCTCGGCGGCCGGGGAAGCGGTAACCGATGGCGCCGCCGGCTTGTCGCCGGGTACGGCCGGCTTGTTGTCGTTGCAGGCGGTGAGGCTGAGAACGGCGGCGGCCGCGAGCGTCGCAGCAGTGGTGAGGGTGCGCATCGACCAAGGATCGCGACCAGCGGCGCGTTTGGTGGCGATGTGTCCTACCTGTAACCCGGTGTTCCTCGCCCCATCGGGCACGCATCGGGCACAGGCTGTAGGCGATGAGGCAGGCATGAGTAGATCACGATCGTGGCTGAACTACCCGGGGAAAGTTGAGTACTTGCGCTCTGGTCGGTTCTGGGGTGAGCCGGAACGCTTGGGCCATGCGACAACGACTAATGAAACTCGTTCCCCAGCTGTTGGTCCTCGTGCTGGCTGTGGTGACGCTAGCGGTGTGGGCTGCCTGGCTGGGCTGGGACCAGCATCGTGACGTGCAACCTGACGGCACGACGACCGGCCCGTACGAAGCGTGGCAGGTCATCGGGCTGGTGCTGACCCTGCTGGCGCCGGTGTACTGGGCGGCATCCCGGCGCTACAGCGCAGGCGCTGTGCTCGGCATCACGGTCGGTCTGACCGTTGCCGCCTATTACGACTGGTCGGACGACTCCAGCGGCCTCTTTATGGTCGGCGTGGGGATGGTCATGGTGGGGAGCCTCGTCGTGACCGCCGCCGTTTCCGCCGTGATCGCCTCTGTGAAACGAGGCCAAGGCCCCCCGACGGTCGCCGCTTAGCTGGGTGCGGCGCCCGGCGGTTGCCCACGATGAACATCTACGCCCACGTCGTCCAGGACACACAGCGTGAGGCAGTGAGCCATCTGAACCGGATGCAGATGTGGATGTCAAAGGCCCCCAGCCGTGATCGGCTGGGGGCCTTCCCACTGGTGGGCGCGGACGGTTTCGAACCGCCGACATCTGCTTTGTAAGAGCAGCGCTCTACCCCTGAGCTACGCACCCGTGGATGAGTGGACAGCCTACCTTGCACCGGCACCACTGACGCAAACCCGTCTGCCGGGCGGGGGCTAGCCCCACCCGGGATTCGGTGGGCGGCCGGATCCTGGTCCGGCGGGGGCGTTCTTAGGGTCGACCTTGGGCTCGGCACACGGCCGCGGCGCCCGTTGATGATCTTGGGGGATCACCATGGCTCTCCGTACGCGTACGCTCCTCGCCGCCGGCGGGGCCCTGGTGGCCGCGCTGGTGGTGACCGGGTGTGGTTCCGGTTCCGCCGTGTCCGACGACAAGGAGCCGGAGACCCGCGCGTTCGCGCTGAGCGGCACGACGCTGACCGTCGACTCGGACGGCTCCGACATCGAGATCGCGCCCGCCGACGTGAAGGAGCTGGAGGTGACCCGGTGGTTCAGTGGGTGGACCGCGCTCGGGGAGGATCCGAAGGTGACCTGGGCCCTTGACGGGAGCACGCTCAAGCTGCGGACCGAGTGCGACGCGCTGATCAACGACTGCGCGGTCAAGCACCGGATCAAGGTGCCCCGGGGCGTCGTCGTGAAGGTGGTGGACGACAACGGGAGCGTGGTCGCGTCCGGGTTCGACAACACGCTCACGGTCCGTACGGACAACGGCGACGTCACCGTCAAGGACGTCAGCGGCGCGCTGGACCTGAAGACGGACAACGGGAATCTGCGGGTCAGCGGCGTCACGTCCCCGCAGGTCGTGGCGCGGTCCGACAACGGGGACGTCCGGCTGGCACTGGAGAAGGTGCCCGGGCGGGTGGAGACCGCGACCGACAACGGGGACGTGACTGTCGAGCTGCCCCGGGCCGCGTACAAGGTGACGGCCGAGAGCGACAACGGGGACGTCGACGTCAAGGTGGACCGTAGCGAGAGCAGTGCGCACGTGGTCACGGCCCGGAGCGACAACGGGGAAGTGACGGTGCGAAGCGCGAACTAACCGGCCCGTGTGTTCGTCCTTACCTGGTGGGAGAATGACCGGGCAGGGCGGACACAGCACGGGAGAGGGATTGTGACGGCCAGACGCGCGCAGCCGTACACGAAAGTGGGTGCTGTCCGGGGTGTCGTCGAGCTGATGCTGCTGCCGGTGCTGCTTCCCGTAGTGCTGTCGGCCGCCCTTCCCCTCGCCGTCGCCGGCGGAGGTACGCGGCGCTGGTTCGGCGGGCGGGACGACAGTCGGCGGGCCGAAGCGCAGGCCGCGAAGGACGCCGCGGCCGCCGCCTTCTACGAGCTGGACACGGCGCAGCGCGATCTGCGGATCTCGATCGAGACGATCACGGCAGTGGACAGTTCGCCCGGGGCCCGCAGGGCCGTGGAGGACTTCGCCGCACTCGGCCGCCGGATCGACGAGGTGAGCCGCGGGTACATCACCGCCGTCGACGCGCACGATCTGGACCGGGACGGTCTGGAGGCGTCCGTCGCCGTCCGGGCGCGGGCCGAGCTGGACCGGGCCAAGGACGAGTTGGTACGGGTCAAGGGGGAGCTGGACCGCTTCGCGCAGGGGCTCGGGCCGCTGCTGGACACGGCCGAGACGCAGCTCGCCCGGCTCGCCCCGGCGGTCGAACGGGCGCGACAGGCGCTCCTCGCCGCGAGCAATGCTCTCGATTCGGTCCGCCAGTCCGGAATGCGGGCGGACGATCTGGCCGCGCGGCTGGCCGCCCTCGCCCCCGAACTGACCAAACTCAACCAGGGCGCGGGCCGGCACGGCGTATCGGAGACGCTCCAACGCGCCGACCGGGTACTACGTGACGCGGAAGCCATACGGACCGAGGCCGAGCGACTCCCCGAGCGCGCCGCCGAGATCGACCGCCGCCTCGTCTCGCTCAGGACGCGCGCGCAAGCCCTCACCACCCGGACCGGCCAGGTCGACCCCGTCCTCAGCGAGCTGCGCCGCCGCTTCACCGCCGCCTGCTGGCAGGACCTGCAGCCCGTCCCGGAGCATGCGGCCGGGGCGGTACGGCAGGCGGAGGAGAAGCTGCGCGAGGCGGGGAAGGCCCGCGAGGAGCAGCGCTGGGCGGACGCGACCGCCCTGCTCAGTACGGTCAGGGCGCTGCTGAACTCCACCGACGAGGCGGTCTCCGCGGCCGGCGACCGGCTGCAGCGCCTCAACGCCGTGTCGAAGGATCCGCAGCAGGAGATCCAGCGCACGCGCTTCGCGATCCGCGACGCACAGCGGCTGGCGATGGCCGGCCGCAACACCCCCGACCCGCGGCACGCCCGGCCCCTCGACGACTCCGTGGCCCGGCTGGAGCGCGCCGTCACCGGCCTGGAGGGCCGGCACCCCGACTACTGGCACTTCCTGACCGAGACGGAAGCGGTACGGCGGGCCGCGGCGCGGGTCGTGGCCGACATCCGCGAGGAGCGGGGTGCGGGGAGCTGAGCGGCGACGGGTGAAAGAGGGAAAGGGAGGGACGGGCAGGACTGAGTTGTCGCCCGTCGAGCGCGGGCGGATCCTGGAAAGACGTGGTTCGCACGGCTGAGCGCTGAGCAAGGAGGCCGAGATGGCCGGCCAGGTACTCCACTCCCATCCCCGCCGCCGCATTCGCCTCGACGAGCATCTGCCCGTCGATCACCGCCTCAGCCAGTTCTACCGGGTCGGCGCCGGCCTGATGGGCCTGGTACTGGTCGCGTTCGGCATCCTCGGGCTGATCAACAGGATCGGCATGTTCGACACCGGCGGTGACACGGTCGCGGGCCTGAACACCAACGGCGCGCTGAGCGTGCTCTCCATCTGCGTCGGCCTGCTGCTCTTCGCCGGGATGGTCGTCGGCGGCAACTTCGCCTCCAGCCTGAACATGATCCTCGGCATCGCCTTCATCCTGAGCGGCTTCGTGAACATGGCGCTGCTGGAGACGGACTTCAACTTCCTTGCCTTCCGGATCCAGAACGTGCTGTTCAGCTTCGTGGTCGGCCTGATGCTGATGTTCTTCGGGATGTACGGGCGGGTCGGCAGCGCTCTGCCGCACGACAACCCGTACTGGCGAGCCCGTCACCCGGACCAGGCAGCCCGTGAGCAACGGGAGCTGGCCGGATCCGGGGCCAGGAGGAAGCGGCTGACGTCCGCGTAGGCGGCGCGCCCGCGTCGGCGCGGGCAGCGGATAGCCTTGGCCCATGCCTCGTTACGAATACCGCTGCCGGACCTGCGACGACACCTTCGAGCTCAGCCGCCCGATGGCCGAGTCCTCCGCGCCCGCCGCCTGCCCCGGCGGTCACGACGACACGGTCAAGCTGCTGTCCGCCGTCGCGGTCGGCGGGAGCCGGTCATCGGCGCCCGCCCCGAGCGGCGGAGCGGGCGGCGGTGGCGGCGGGGGCTGCTGCGGAGGCGGCTGCTGCGGCTGAGCCCGGCGCGCCGCCCCGCGGCCCCCCACCCGGCCCCGCCTCCGGCACCCCACAGGCCCCGGCTACCGCTTGCGCGAGAGCGTCAGCCCGTCCGCGACCGTCAGCATCACGCTGTCCATGCGCCCGTCCGCCGCGACATGCGCGTTGAACTCCTTGATGGCCGCCGCGGCCCCGGTGGCCCCGGGGTCGGTCACCGCGCCGTGGAACAGCACATTGTCCGTGACGATCAGCCCGCCCTGCCGCATCCGCGGCACCAGCTCCTCCCAGTACGCGATGTAGCTGCTCTTGTCCGCGTCCAGGTACGCCAGGTCGATGCGCGGCTCGGCCGGCATGGCTCGCAGCGTCTTCAGCGCCGGCGCGATCCGCAGGTCGACCCGGTCCGCGACGCCCGCCTTCGCCCATGCCTCGCGTCCGTACGCCGTCCACTCCTCCGACACGTCACAGGCGATCAGCGTGCCGTCGGCCGGCAGCGCCTCGGCCATCGCCAGCGCGGAGAAGCCGGTGAAGGTGCCGATCTCCACCACCAGCCGCGCCCCCGTCAGACGGACGAGGAACGCGAGCAGCGGGCCCTGCTCCTCGGCCGACTGCATGCCGGCGTGTTCCGGGAGCTGCGCGTAAGTCGTGGCGACCAGCTCGCGCTGGACGTCGCTCAGCGGCGGATTGTGGGCGAGCATGTACGCGTACAGCTCATCGGTGATCTTCGTGGTGTTGCCCTTGCTCATGTGCGCACTCCCGGACCAGGGCCGCGGCGCGGCCGAATTCCCGCAGGATCTCCTCCCCCGCCGCGACGCCCTGCTGAGGCAGTACGGTGAGGTGCGGCGCCTTCCAGCCGGCCTCCGCCAGCTCGCCGTGGCCCGGGCGCCAGCCGCGGTCCGCGGCCATCAGCAGGTCCGCGTCGAGCAGCGAGTCGCCGGCGGCGAGGGTGAGCGTGGCGCCGGTGCGGCGCGCCACTTCCCGTACGGCCGCGCTCTTCGTGAGCGGTTTCGGTACTGCGTAGATCTTGCGTCCCTGGAGCGAGACCGTCCAGCCGAGCGGCTCCGCCCACTCCCCGAGTTCCTTGACCCAGTCCTGGGGCAGCAGGGCACGCTCGACGACGAGGTACGCGAAGAGGTCCTCCGCGATCCGCTCCTTGCGCAGCCACACCGGGTCGGCCGTGGCGGTCAGGTGCGCGCGGATCTCATCCAGCGGAGCGCACTGGTCGGCCAGGGTCGCAGCCACCTGGGAGCGCCAGTCCTGGTCGGAGACACCGTCGACGAGGATGTGCCCGCCGTTCGCGCATATCGCGTACTTCGAGGAGGTGCCGGGCAGCCGGATGCGCAGGTACTGCTCGCGGGTGCGGGTCGTCGTCGGGACGAACACCGTGTCTGCGGTGAGCTGTGTCAGGAGCTCCACCGCGCTCTCCGTCATGTACGACAGCGGCTTGCGCTCGTACACCTCGACGCAGAGCAGGCGCGGCGCCTCCGCGTCGGGCATGGTCAGGCCGAGCGCGGCAGCCGAGTAGATCAGCGTACGGTCGAGGTCGCTGGCGATGAGTGTGCGGTGCGGCGCGGGGCGCCCCGCTGCGGGGGCGGTGGCAGGCGACGGGAAGACGCTCACTGGGCAGCCACCGCCCTGCCGTCGGCCCCCGTCGCACCACGCGTGTACTTGGGGTGGATCAACCCCACGCAGGTGTAGGGCAGTTCGACGACCTCCTCGACCGGTACGCCGCGCTGCTCGGCGAGCAGCCGCACATGGTCGAGGTCGGCACCGGCTCCGCGCTTGGCGAGGATCTTCCAGGGCACGCGGCGCAGCAGGACGCGGGTCGTCTCGCCGACGCCCGGCTTGACGAGGTTGACGTCGTGGATGCCGTACTCCTCGCTGATCCGCTCGACGGCCGCCCAGCCCTCCCAGGTGGGCGCGCGGTCCGTCGCGAGCAGCTCCTTCACGTCGGCGTCGACGGCGTCCGTGACCTCGTCGAAGCGGGCCGCGACGGAGTCCAGGAAGTGCCCCGAGACATCGGCGCCGGCCAGCTCGCGGTAGAACTTCGCGCCGTGGAAGTCGTCGGGACCGACGAGGTCGGCGCGCAGGACGGTACGCGATATCAGCCCGGAGACGGTGGAGTTGAGGCACGCGGAGGGAATGAGGAAGTCCTCGCGGGTGCCGTACGTACGGACGCAGCCGCCGGGGTCGGCGAGGACCGCGATCTCGGGGTCGAAGCCGTCGAACTGCGCGAGCGCGTCGGCCAGTTCACGGGTGATCGCACCCTTGCCGGTCCAGCCGTCGACGAACACGATGTCGGCCGGGTCGTGGTGGGCGGCGAGCCAGCGCATCGCGGTGGTGTCGATGCCGCGTCCGCGCACGATGGAGACCGCGTAGTGCGGCAGGTCCAGGCCGTGCCGGTACTGCGCCCAGCGGCGCATCAGTACGCCGACGGGGGTGCCGGCGCGGGCCAGTGACACCAGGACCGGGCGGGGCGACCGCTCGGCGAGCACGGTCTCGGTGACCGCGCCGACGGCCCGCGCGATCCGGGCCGCGGATGCCTCCAGGGCGGCGTGGAAGAGCTCCTGGTACGCGGCGGTCGGCTGGTACTCGACGGGCAGCGACTCGGCGTAGTGCGCGCCGCCTGCCTGGATCGCCTCCTCGCGCTCCTCGGTGGGGGCTTCGAGTTCCACGTCGGAGAGGTCCTGGAGCAGCCAGCCGACCTCGTCCGGGGCGTACGAGGAGAAGGCGGGGCCGCGCAGGGGCTCGGGCATCGACGGCTCCTGCCGTTGAGAAGCGTGCGGAGATGTGTGCGGAGATGTGTGCGCTGGTACGTACGAGGGGACGACGGCCAGCACCACACGCGGCGCGTGGGCGGCGAGCTGGGCCAGCAGGCCGTCGGGGGCGTGCAGTTCGGGGGTGTCGGCGGTGGAGTCGACGACGGCCACGATGGCGTCGAAGCCGGCACCGGCGACGTTGTACGCGTAGCGCTCGCCGGGGCCGTCGGCCGGGGCGTCGTGCGCGGGGAAGACGATCCGGCTGCGTATGGCGTACCCGGGGTCGTCCACGGCGAGGACGGGTGACCGGGTGGTGGTCGAGTACCGCACCTCGGGTACGGCTCCGGCGCGCTCCAGGGCGTGGGCCAGCCTGAGCGGGGCGTACATCAGCTCCTCGAAGCCGAGGACGAGGACGCGGCGGGGCTGGGCGGCCGCCGTGGACGCGCGGAGCGCGTCGGCGATGCGCGCGGCCATGTGCGGCAGCGCGGCCTCCAGCTCCGCGCGGTGCGCGGGCGTGAACCCGTGCCGCCCCCCATCGGGCAGGCCCTGGGGCCACCCGAGCTCGACCCGCTCACAGGCGCCCGCGGGCCCCGCCCCGGCTCCACCCGGACCACCGGGCAAGCCGTCGTCGGCGACGGCACGCGCCGCCGACGCCTGAGCCCGCCCGCCACCCGCCTCGGCACCAGCGGCCTGGCCACCGGGACCCGCGGCCATAGCGGCGGCCGACACCGCGTGGGCCGCCGCGGCCGACACCTGCTCCGAGTCCGCTCCCGCGACCGGGCGCGCAGAGGCCGACGCCGTGTCGGCCTCGGTGGTCACCGGGGCCGGCGACGCCAACGCCGACACCTGCTCCGCGTCCACCCCCGCCGCCGGGCGCGCAACCGCCGCGTCCCCCGTCCCGGCCGCCGCTCCGGAGCCCGCGGCAGCGGCCGTGCCGGCCTCCGTGGTCACCGGGGCCGGCGACACCAAGGCCGACACCTGCTCCGCGTCCACCCCCGCCGCCGGGCGCGCAGAGGCCGCCGGGCGCGCAACCGCCGCGTCCCTCGTCCCGGCCGCCGCTCCGGAGACCGCGGCGGCCGTGCCGGCCTCGGTGGCGACCGCGGCCGCGGTCCCGGAGACCGCCCCCGCGGCCTGCGCCGCCGGCGTGTCCGCCGGTTCGGGCGCCTCCACCGGCGCCGAGCGCAGCGCCGCCGCCTCCTGTTCCGCTACCAGCCGCTGGCCCTTTTCCAGGACTCCCTCCGGGAGCCGGACCGTTCCGCGGGCCAGGGTTATCAGGTCTATCCGGGCCGGCAGCTGCGCGGCCAGCGTCTCCAGGCGGTTCAGGTCCGCCGGAGAGCGCATGTCCACCAGGGCGACCACGACGTACCGCTTGCGCGGGTAGCGCTCATGCAGGGTGCGGATCGTGTTCAGCACCGTGTTGCCGGTGGAGAACTCGTCGTCCACCAGGACCAGCGTGCCGTCGCCGGCCAGCAGGCCGGGATCCTCGGGCAGCAGCAGATGCGAGGTCGCGTGCGAGTGCGACTCCTCGAAGCCGCCCGCCTGCGCGACGCCGGCGACCGGGCGGCGGGTCGAGTGCAGGTACGGCGCGAGGCCCACGCCGTCCGCGACCGCGTGGCCGAGGCCGGTCGCCGTCTCGGCGTATCCGAGCACGACCGCGCGCGCCGCCTCCGCGTCGCCCAGCAGCTCCCGCACCCGCTCGCCGAGCGCGAAGCCCGCGTCGTACACGACCGCGGGCGACTGCGGCACGTGCTTGCCGAGCACGTTCGACACCAGCAGGTGCGCGCGCTTGGGATTGCGGCGCAGGGCCAGTCCCAGCAGCTCGCTCAGCCGCTCGTCACCTTCGAGTCCGACGCCGAGCCGCTCCGCGACCCACGTTCCCGACCACACCACGTTGACTATCTCTTCCCTCGTCATTCAGCCGGGGAGCCCGGCCGTGAGCAGTTCCACGAAGCCGACCTCTTCCTTCGCCACGCCGAAGACCTCGGCCCGTAGCAGCGTGCGCTCGGCCCAGGCCCGATGCGGCTTCACTTCATTCATTTTGTTCGTGTAGGCCGAACGAAGCACCCCGCCGCCCTCCCGCTCGGGCCGCAGGATGTCCTGCGCGTCGCTGAACTCCTCGTGACTGACCACCGACAGCGCGTGCACGGGCAGGACGTGCGACGGGTGGATGCAGGTCTTGCCCAGCAGGCCATTGACCCGGTCGAGCTCGATCTCCCTGAGCAGTCCGTCCAGGTCGTGCTCGATGAGCGTGGCGCGCAGCGCCTCCGCCCGGCCCTCCATGAAGGGGCTGCGGCGCAGCTGCGGCTTGAACATGCGCTCCTGGAGCCGGAAGTACTCCCACACCGGCCCGGTGACGGTGAAGCCGGTGCCGTCCGCCCGCCCCAGCATGTTGACCACGTCGGCGATCACCGCCGCGACGATCTGGACGTCGTACGCCGTCATGTCCGGCGACCGGCGCAGTCCGTACGCCGAGCAGAAGTCCGTGACCCCGAGCCGGAGCGCCAGGACCCGCTCGCGGTACTTGTCCACCGTGCGGGCGATTCCGGTCAGCGTCTCGGCGCGCGTTTCGAGATGCAGCAGCTCGGGCGATTCGAGGACGGGCATGGCGAAGAGCCGGTGTCCGCTCGCCGCCTCCGCCGCCGCGAGGGCCTCCAGAAACGGAACGCCACGCTCCTCCGTGAACTTCGGGAGGACGAATCCGGACAGCAGTCGCACCGAGGGGCCGAGCCGCCGCACCAGATCCGGGATCTGCCCCGCCGCGCGGACCCTGATGAAGAGCAGCGGCACCTCCGCGTCGCGCGCGTCGAGGTCGGCGAACTGCCGGACCAGATTCTCCTCGCCGTCGGCCACATCGGCGTCGTCGATCGAATCCTCCAGGCAGAGCACCATGGAGACGACCCCGCGGCCGGCCTGCTTGAGTACGTCGTCGGCGAGCCTGGGCCGGGTGGCGGGACTGTACAGCGTGGCGCCGAGGGCAGCGGCGAGCGTACGGGCCGGGGAGGCGGCGGAGAAAGCGCACGGCTCCCGGTGGAAAAGACCCGCCCGGACGGCAGGCGAAAGATGCCCGAAATGACGCATTTATTTCCCCCGTACTGCCTTGGCGTCCCGATCGGACGTGGCCGGTAATAGTACGTACGAATGCATGTCAAGAGTTCCCCAAACACATGAAATCCAGGTAACCCGCTTGCACCATGCCTATGTCGTGCGCAGAGAACAAGTGCCCCGCGTTGTCCCGACCGAACCAGGGAAGGCAGGATGACCGGCATGACGCACGCGATGCTGAAGGGCTCGAACGTCCCCCTTGATGCCACGGCGGTCAGGGCCGTGCTGCGCTGGACCCCCGGCCCGGACGTCCCGGACGTGGACGCCTCTGCCCTCCTGGTGGGCGCCGACGGCCGGGTGCGGTCCGACGAGGACTTCGTGTTCTACAACCAGCCGCGGCACCCCTCGGGGCTGGTGTGGCGGCTGGGGAAGAAGCGTCTGGCGGACGGCGTGACGGACGCGGTCCAGGCGGACCTCGCTGCCCTCGAAACCGCGGTGGACCGGGTGCTGATCGTGGCCTCCGCCGAGGACGTCCCCTTCGAGCGGGTACGTGACCTGCGCATCCTCGTGTACGACGCCACGGCGCAGGGCAGCGGCGAGCCGCTCGCCTACTTCGACGTACGCCCCGAGACCGGCGCGGAGACCGCGCTGATCTGCGGCGAGCTGTACCGGCGGGGCGACGGCTGGAAGTTCCGCGCGCTGGGCGAGGGCTACTCCAACGGCCTGGTCGGCCTGGCCACGAACCACGGCATCTCGGTGGACGAGGGCGATGGCCAGGGCGAAGCGGCCACGGCACCCGATCAGGCGCAGGTCCCCGATCAGGCGCAGGTCCCCGATCAGGCGCAGGTCCCGGGCCAGGCGCAGCCTGCCTACGGGTACCCGCAGGTGCCGCCGCCGCCCGCCAACCCGCCCGCGTACGGCTACCCCCAGCCCGCCTCGGCGCAGCCCGCGTACGGCTATCCGCAGCCGGCCGCGGCGGCGGGGCCCGCGGCCGACCCCGACTTCATGCTGCCGCCGCAGGGACCGCAGTTCCTCCCCCGCTGACCGGCTTCACCGGACCGCCCCGCCGGACCAACCCGCCGGCCCCCGCCGGCCCCCGCCGGCTCGCCCGCCTCAGACCTTCGTCTTGTAACCCCTGCCCCACTGCAGGCCCCACCCGTACAGCCGGTCCAGCTCGGCCTGGAAGCCGTACACGAACTTCACCTCGCGGCGGACGATCAGCTCCCCCTTGACGTTCTCGATCGAGACCACGGCGCACGAGCGCGCCTGCGGTGCCCGCTCGTCCAGCGCCACCTCGATGCGCGGGCCGTTGCTCGGGTACAGCGTCACCACGGCATGTGTCCGGTCGAAGGCCGGCGTCTGGTCGTATATGTAGACGAACACCAGCAGCCGCTTGATCTGCTCGGCGTGGTCGAGATTGACGAAGATCGTCTCGCCCGACGGGGCACCGAACCGGTCGTCGCCGCTGAGCTTGACGTACGGCGGCGCGTTGAGGCTCCCGAAGAAGTTGCCCAGCGGCTGCACCACGCCCCGGCTGCCGTCCGTCAGCTCGTACAGACAGCCGATGTCGAGGTCGACGTTCACCATGCCGTGGGTGTGCGCCTGCACCACCTCGGGCTTGAACAGCTTGAACGGGTGCCGCAGCAGCTGACCGCTCTGCCGGGACCTCCCGCCGATGTCGGAGGTCCTCATCTGCCAGGAGAGGTTGACGCGCAGATTGCCGCTCACCGCGCCCTGCTTGCTGAGCGAGACCGTGGTGTGCCGCTTGGTCAGCTCGATGGCGTTGGACGACGCGCTGCCCGACTCGAACTGCGCCGCCCTCCGCGGAAACAGACCGTCCCAGAAGCCCATCCCACCCCCCAGGTGTGTGGATCAAAAGCCGCGGGGCGGCCTCCGGGCACCGAACCCGTGTGGCCGCCCCGCGTAGAGCGTTCCGCAATCCCGTCCGGGTCACACCCCGGACGGAACCTGTTCCTTGTCGCCGAGGCCTCCGCCGCCCTCGGCGGCGATCCGCTTGTTGCGGCGGACCGAGGACCAGAAGGACCAGGCGATCAGGAAGACACCGACGAGGCCGGTGATGAACTCGCTGATCTCGTACTGGATGGTGACCAGCAGGATCACCGCGAGCGCGCCGATCGCGTAGTGCGCGCCGTGCTCCAGGTAGACGTACTCGTCGAGGGTGCCCTGGCGGACCAGGTAGACCGTGAGCGACCGGACGTACATGGCGCCGATGCCGAGGCCGAGCGCCATCAGCACGATGTCGTTGGTGATGGCGAAGGCGCCGATGACACCGTCGAAGGAGAAGGACGCGTCGAGGACCTCGAGGTAGAGGAACATGAAGAACGCGGCCTTGCCGACGAGGACGATGGCCGGGACGGGCTTGCCGCTCTTCTTGGCCTCCTCCTCGGCCTCGTGCTCGCGCTCCTCCTCTTCCTCGAGCTTGTTCTCGAAGAAGCCGGAGAGACCGCCGACGACGAGGTAGGTGATCAGGCCCGCGATGCCGGAGAGCATCACGGTCGCCGACTTGTCGACGTGCGCGCCGCCGTGCTGGTGGGCCTGGGTCGCCACGGTGACGGCGGCGACCAGCAGGACGATCAGCGCGATACAGGCCGAGAGCATGTCGATCTTGCCGAGCTTGGCCAGCGGCCGCTCCAGCCAGCCGAGCCACTTGATGTCCCGGTCCTCGAAGATGAAGTCGAGGAAGATCATCAGCAGGAACATGCCACCGAACGAGGCGATCGACGGGTGCGCGTCGGTCACCAGCTGCTGGTACATCTCCTTGTCGGTCAGCGCCAGGTCGACGGCCTCGATCGGGCCGAGCTGGGCGCTGATGGCGACGATGACGACCGGGAAGACCAGCCGCATACCGAAGACGGCGATCAGGATGCCGATGGTGAGGAAGATCTTCTGCCAGAAGGCACTCATCTTCTTCAGGATTCCGGCGTTGACCACCGCGTTGTCGAAGGACAGCGAGATCTCGAGGACGGACAGGATCGCCACGAGCCCGAAGGCGGCCCACCCGCCGTAGAACACCGCTGCGACCAGACCGAGCGCGGTGACCGCGAACGACCAGCCGAAGGTTTTCAGAACCACTGGCTACCCAATCATGTGTGTACGGGTCTCCCCGGGTCTCCCCCGCGCCGTGCGCGGCTTTACGAAACGTTGACTCCGAAGTCTAGGGCGATGCCCCGCAGCCCCGACGCGTACCCCTGTCCTACCGCCCTGAACTTCCACTCGCCGCCGTAGCGGTACACCTCGCCGAAGATCATCGCCGTCTCGCTGGAGGCGTCCTCGGAGAGGTCGTAGCGGGCCAGCTCCTGGCCGTCCGCCTGGTTCACCACCCGGATGAACGCGTTGGTGACCTGGCCGAAGGTCTGACCGCGGTTGTCGGCCTCGTGGATCGAGACCGGGAAGACGATCTTGTCGACGTTGGCCGGCACCTTGGAGAGGTCCAGCAGGATCGACTCGTCGTCGCCGTCGCCCTCACCGGTGAGGTTGTCACCGGTGTGCTCGACCGAGCCGTCCGGGCTCTTGAGGTTGTTGTAGAAGACGAAGTACTCGTCGCCCAGGACGCGCCCCGCGTTGCACAGCAGGGCGCTGGCGTCGAGGTCGAAGTCGGCCCCGGTGGTGGAGCGCGCGTCCCAGCCGAGCCCGATCATCACCTGGGTGAGGTTCGGTGCGGCCTTGGAGAGGGAGACATTGCCTCCCTTGGCGAGCGTGACGCCCATGATCTATGTCCTCCCCAGCTGGCGGTGTGGATGCACAGGCACGTCCGGCGCCGCACTCGGAGTGCGGCGCCGGACGGAATACGGCCTGCTCAGACGTTGACGCCGAAGTCCTGCGCGATGCCGCGCAGGCCCGAGGCGTAGCCCTGGCCGATGGCGCGGAACTTCCACTCCGCCCCGTTGCGGTAGAGCTCGCCAAAGACCATCGCGGTCTCCGTCGAGGCGTCCTCGCTCAGGTCGTAACGGGCCAGCTCGTTGTTGTCCGCCGAGTTCACGACGCGGATGTAGGCGTTGCGCACCTGGCCGAAGCTCTGCTGGCGGCTCTCGGCCTCGTAGATCGAGACCGGGAAGACGATCTTGGCGACGTCGGCCGGCACGCCGGCGAGGTTCACCTTGATGACCTCGTCGTCGCCCTCGCCCTCACCGGTGAGGTTGTCACCGGTGTGCTCGACCGAGCCGTCCGGGCTCTTGAGGTTGTTGAAGAAGACGAAGTTCGAGTCGTTGGCGACCTTGCCCGCGTCGTTCGTGAGGATCGCGCTGGCGTCGAGGTCGAAGTCGCCACCGGTGGTGGTACGAGCGTCCCAGCCCAGACCGACGATGACCGCCGTCAGGTTGGGGGCGGCCTTGGTCAGCGAGACGTTGCCGCCCTTGCTGAGGCTGACTCCCACGAGTCCTCCATAGGTTTCGAGGGGCTGGGCCCCGTCGTGCGTGGTATTCGGATCAACGTGCCGATCCTAGTGACCGGTTCCCCGCCGAAACACCCTCTTCAGAAAGGTTCACAGGGTGTCGAGCGCCGCGAGGTACTCGTTCAGGTCCCGCGCGTCGGGAAGCGCGTTGACGACGGTCCAGCGCACCACACCGTCCTTGTCGATGATGAAGGTGCCGCGCACCGCGCAGCCCTTCTCCTCGTCGAAGACCCCGTACGCGCGCGAGGCCTCGCCGTGCGGCCAGAAGTCGGACAGCAGCGGGTAGTCCAGGCCCTCCTGGTCGGCGAAGACGCGCAGGGTGTGCATCGAGTCGTTGGAGACGGCGAGCAGCTGGACGTCGTCGTTGACGAACTTCGGCAGCTCGTCGCGCAGGGCGCACAGTTCGCCCGTGCACACGCCGGTGAAGGCGAACGGGTAGAAGAGCAGCACCACGTTCTTCTCGCCCTTGAAGTCCGAGAGCCGCACGGTCGCGCCGTGGTTGTCCCTGAGCTCGAAGTCCGGTGCTTTGTCGCCGACCTCGATCGCGCCGACCTCGATCGCCATGAGTCGCGTATCCCTTCACTGGGCCGTTGGGAGATCCAGGGTACGCAAAGGGCCCCCTCCGACAGGTGTCGGCGGGGGCCCCTCGTCGCTCTGGGCGGAGCCTGCGGCTCAGCGCTTGCCGGACTTGGCCGCCTTGGGGGTCACCAGACGGCTGCCGTTCCAGTCCTTGCCGACGTTCACGCTCTTGGTCTGGGACAGGCCCGCGGTCTGCGCGGCCTCGTTGATGTCGCTCGGTTCGACGTACCCGTCGCGGCCGGTCTTGGGGGTGAGCAGCCAGAGCGGCCCGCCCTCTTCGATCAGCTGGGTGGCATCGACCAGCGCGTCCGTCAGGTCACCGTCGTCCTCTCGGAACCACAGCACCACTGCATCGGCCACATCGTCGTACTCCTCGTCGACGAGCTCGGTGCCAATGAGTTCCTCGATGGCCTCGCGGAGCTCCTGATCGACATCGTCGTCGTAGCCGATCTCCTGGACCACCTGCTCGGGCTGGAAACCCAGCCTCGCGGCAGGGTTGGTCCGCTCCTCCGCGTGGTCCGCGGTCGCGCTCACGGCTTGCCTCCTGATCATGTTTTGGGGATTGCCTTCAGCCACGCGCGTACGCGCAGCATTGGGCGTAGTCCACACGGGCGCGGCGGATCGCGCAAGTACCCGGCCCCCGAGACCGCCGAAACGGTGACGTTTACGGCCGTGTCGCCGCAACTCCAGGCACGGTTCCAGCACGTTCCAGTGATCCACCTCACCCCCCTTTGGGATGCTTTGCCACCTCCCGGACCATCGGTACGCCATTCGAGTGCGAACGGCCTTACGAACCAGATAAACCTGTTGGGCGTAAGGTTGCGATTTGGCCGGTCACGTCCGTGGTTACCCCTCGGTAGAGGTGACGTTTCCGTCCCCCGCGGTACACGATGGGAGGCGGCGCGACACCCCCGTACTACCGCTCGTAGAACCCCGTAGGACGACGAATCCATTGGCGTGCAGAGCACGACCTGACAGCGAAGGAACAGCGTGGCTTCCGGATCCGATCGCAATCCGATCATCATTGGCGGCCTTCCGAGTCAAGTCCCGGACTTCGATCCCGAGGAGACCCAGGAGTGGCTCGACTCCCTCGACGCCGCCGTGGACGAGCGTGGCCGTGAACGCGCCCGTTACCTGATGCTCCGCCTGATCGAGCGTGCGCGCGAGAAGCGCGTGGCCGTGCCCGAGATGCGCAGCTCGGACTACGTCAACACCATCGCCACCAAGGACGAGCCCTTCTTCCCCGGCAACGAGGAGATCGAGCGCAAGGTCCTCAACGCGACCCGCTGGAACGCGGCCGTCATGGTCTCCCGCGCTCAGCGCCCGGGCATCGGCGTCGGCGGCCACATCGCCACCTTCGCGTCCTCCGCCTCCCTCTACGACGTGGGCTTCAACCACTTCTTCCGGGGCAAGGACGAGGGCGACGGCGGCGACCA
This sequence comes from Streptomyces mabaensis, assembly GCF_053763515.1. Classification (NCBI taxonomy): domain Bacteria; kingdom Bacillati; phylum Actinomycetota; class Actinomycetes; order Kitasatosporales; family Streptomycetaceae; genus Streptomyces; species Streptomyces mabaensis. Next base: position 94,917 of record NZ_JBSOPZ010000009.1, on the reverse strand, counting down.
GATCTTCTTCCAGGGGCATGCCTCCCCCGGTGTCTACGCGCGCGCCTACCTGCTGGACCGGCTCTCCGAGCAGCAGCTCGACGCGTTCCGCCAGGAGAAGTCGAAGGCCCCGTACGGCCTCTCCAGCTACCCGCACCCGCGGCTGATGCCGGACTTCTGGGAGTTCCCGACCGTCTCGATGGGCCTCGGCCCGATCGGCGCGATCTACCAGGCCCGGATGAACCGCTACATGGAGGCGCGCGGCATCGCCGACACCTCCAAGTCACACGTATGGGCGTACCTCGGCGACGGCGAGATGGACGAGCCGGAGTCGCTCGGGCAGCTGTCCATCGCCGCCCGCGAGGGGCTCGACAACCTGACCTTCGTCGTCAACTGCAACCTCCAGCGCCTCGACGGCCCGGTGCGCGGCAACGGCAAGGTCATCCAGGAGCTGGAGTCGCAGTTCCGCGGCGCCGGCTGGAACGTCATCAAGCTGGTCTGGGACCGCTCGTGGGACCCGCTGCTCGCGCAGGACCGCGACGGCATCCTGGTCAACAAGCTGAACATCACGCCGGACGGCCAGTTCCAGACGTACGCGACCGAGACCGGCGCGTACATCCGCGAGCACTTCTTCGGCGACGACCACCGGCTGCGTGCCATGGTCGCGAACATGACCGACGAGCAGATCCTGCACCTCGGCCGCGGCGGTCACGACCACAAGAAGGTGTACGCGGCGTACGCGGCGGCCAAGGCCCACAAGGGACAGCCGACCGTCATCCTGGCGCAGACGGTCAAGGGCTGGACGCTCGGCCCGAACTTCGAGGGCCGCAACGCGACCCACCAGATGAAGAAGCTGACGGTCGAGGACCTCAAGCGCTTCCGCGACCGGCTGCACATCCCGATCACGGACCAGCAGCTGGAGAACGGCGCGCCGCCGTACTACCACCCGGGCCGGGACTCCGAAGAGATCCAGTACATGCATGACCGCCGCAAGGGCCTGGGCGGGTACGTCCCGACCCGTGTGGTGCGCGCGAAGCCGCTGGTGCTGCCCGACGAGAAGACGTACGCGGCCGCGAAGAAGGGCTCGGGCCAGCAGTCGATCGCCACCACCATGGCCTTCGTCCGGATCCTGAAGGACCTGATGCGGGACAAGGAGATCGGCAAGCGTTTCGTGCTGATCGCCCCGGACGAGTACCGCACCTTCGGTATGGACGCGTTCTTCCCGAGCGCGAAGATCTACAACCCGCTGGGCCAGCAGTACGAGTCGGTCGACCGTGAGCTGCTGCTCGCGTACAAGGAGTCGCCGACCGGCCAGATGCTGCACGACGGCATCTCCGAGGCCGGCTGCACCGCGTCGCTGATCGCCGCCGGTTCGGCGTACGCGACGCACGGCGAGCCGCTGATCCCGGTCTACGTCTTCTACTCGATGTTCGGGTTCCAGCGGACCGGTGACCAGTTCTGGCAGATGGCCGACCAGCTCGCGCGCGGTTTCGTACTGGGTGCGACCGCCGGCCGTACGACCCTGACCGGTGAGGGGCTGCAGCACGCGGACGGCCACTCGCAGCTGCTGGCCTCGACCAACCCGGGTTGCGTCGCGTACGACCCGGCCTTCGGGTACGAGATCGCGCACATCGTCAAGGACGGTCTGCGCAGGATGTACGGCCCCGACGCCGAGGACGTCTTCTACTACCTGACCGTCTACAACGAGCCGATCCAGCACCCGGCCGAGCCGGCCGACGTGGATGTCGACGGCATCCTCAAGGGCATCCACCGCTTCAAGGCGGGCGAGTCGGGTGAGATCCCGGCGCAGATCATGGCGTCCGGTGTCGCCGTGCCGTGGGCCGTCGAGGCGCAGCGGATCCTCGCCGAGGAGTGGAACGTCAGGGCGGACGTCTGGTCGGCGACCTCCTGGAACGAGCTGCGCCGCGAGGCCGTCGAGGTGGAGGAGCACAACCTGCTCCACCCGGAGGAGGACCAGCGCGTCCCGTACGTGACGCAGAAGCTCTCCGGCGCCGAGGGTCCGTTCGTGGCGGTCTCGGACTGGATGCGCTCGGTCCCGGACCAGATCTCGCGCTGGATCCCCGGCTCGTACACCTCGCTCGGCGCGGACGGCTTCGGCTTCGCCGACACGCGGGGTGCGGCGCGCCGCTACTTCCACATCGACGCCCAGTCGATCGTCCTGGCGGTGCTCACCGAGCTCGCCAAGGAGGGCAGGATCGACCGCTCGGTGCTGAAGACGGCCGTCGACCGCTACCAGCTGCTGAACGTGGCGGCGGCGGACCCGGGCGCCGCGGGCGGCGACGCGTAGCTCGGCACTGCTGGCTGGGTGAGGTGAGGGGAAGGGGGGGAAACGAGGGCCGCGTCCCCCCCACACCTTCCCATCAGGTATCCGAAGACAAAAAGAAAAAAAAAGGGGGGGGGGGGGGGTGGTTGGTTTGGGGGGGGTGGTTGGTGGTGTTTTCGTTGGTTGGGGGGGGGGGGGGGGGTACCCCCCCCCCCCCCCCCCCCCCCCCCCCCTCGGCGCTTTACGATGCGGCTCATGAAGCAGCAACCAGCACAGATGCGGTGGGAGCGGCGTACGCAGACGCCGCTGCTGGCGCTCGCGGTGGCGTTCGGCATCGCCTACGCCGTGCCGATCGTCGCGCCCGACGCCGATGCCGCGGTGCTCAGCGCCTGCACGGTCACCGAATGGGTGGTGTGGGGCGCGTTCGCGGCCGACTATCTGGTGCGGCTGGCGCTCACGCGCGACCGGTGGTTCTTCGTACGCAGCCACTGGCTGGACCTGCTCGCGGTGCTGCTCCCGCTCATCCAGCCGCTGCGGCTGCTGCGCGTGGTCGCGACGCTGATGCTGGTCGGGCGGCGGGCCAGGATGGCCCCGCAGATTCGGCTGACCACGTATGTCGCCGGCTCGGTGGTGGGACTGCTGATGTTCGGCTCGCTGGCCGTGCTCAGCGTCGAACGGGACGCGCCGGGCGGCAACATCAAGAACCTGGGCGACGCGGTGTGGTGGTCGTTCACGACGATGACGACGGTCGGCTACGGGGACCACGCGCCGACCACCGGGCTCGGCCGGGTGCTCGCCGTCGGGCTGATGCTCTCCGGCATCGCCCTGCTCGGTGTGGTCACCGCCAACATCGCCGCCTGGTTCATCGCCCGCTTCGAGCGGGACGACGTGGAGGAGCGCCGGCAGACCGCCGCGATCGCCGCCCTGACCGAGGAGGTCAAGGCGCTGCGCGCGGAGGTCGGCCGGCTCTCCGGAGCCACGCACCTGCCCGCTCAGGCGGCACCGGCTCCGGCCCCGGAGCGGCCGGTGCAGCCCCCGTTCAGCTCTCCCAGACCTTGAACGCCCTGATCTGGTACGGGGACTGGGGCAGCCACGTGCCGCCGCCCGGGTACGTCTCGAACTCACCCGTCTCCGCGCACTCGGCGGACTGGTAGGTGGTGACGGGCCGGCCGGTGCGGTTCGCGAGTGCCTGTGCGGTGGTGCCCGCCGGGAGGGGCACACAGCTCTCGACGTCGACGCCGGTCAGTTCGTACGTCTGCCGGGCGCCCTTGAAGTCCGGTTTCGCCCAGACACAGAGCTGGCCCGCCCCGCAGGCCCCGAGCCGGGGCGGCGAGGCGGCGGCGCGGGCCTCCTGCGGCAGCAGTGCGGTGGTGGCCAGGACAAGTGCGGCAGCGGCTGTGACGGTCACGCGTCGCATACGGATCAACCCCCGTGGTCGTACGGATCAGTTGTCCGCACCCTGACCTGCCCGGCTGCACCGGCGGAAGCCCCTCCCGGCCGGGTCCACCCGGATAGGCGACAGCCCCGCCGGAACCGCCGGGCGGGGCTGTCGTACGTACGGAGTTGACGCCGGGACGGCGCCGGGGGTCCGCATCAGATGTGGGCGGCGCCCGCGCCCGCGTCGGCGTTCAGTCCGCGCTTGGTGAACAGCGCGACGACCGCGGCGATCACCGCGACCACGCCCGCCACCGTGAACGCCAGTCCCATGCCGGACATGAACGTGTCGTGGATGACTCCGCCGATCCGGTCGGTCAGGTCGGGCGTCATCCCCGGGGCCTTGCCGAGCTCGGCCGGAACGATGCCGAACTCGGCGGCCTGCTCCAGTCCCGGATCGGCCGGGCCGGGAATGCCGGCCGCCTGCCAGTTGCCGGCGAAGTCGGCGCTGACCTTCGCGGACATGACGGCGCCCAGTACGGCCGTACCGAGCGCGCCGCCGACCTGCATCGCGGCCTGCTGGAGGCCGCCCGCGACCCCGGAGAGCTCCAGCGGGGCGTTGCCGACGATGACCTCGGTGGCGCCGACCATGACCGGCGCGAGGCCGAGGCCGAGCAGGGCGAACCAGAGGGACGTCGCGAGCGTGCCGGTGTCCGTCGAAAGAGTGATCATGCCGAACATCGCGGCGGCCGTGCAGACCATGCCGCCGACCAGCGGGATGCGCGGGCCGAACTTGGTGATCAGCGCGCCGGCGAGCGGCGAGGAGACGATCATCATGGCCGTCAGCGGCAGCAGGTGCAGGCCGCTGTCGACCGGGCTGAGGCCCTTGACGCCCTGGAGGTAGAACGTCACGAAGAACAGGCCGCCCATGAAGGCGAAAGCCATCAGGACCATCAGCACGACACCGGCGGAGAGGGGCACGGACCGGAACATGCCCAGCGGGATGAGCGGCTCCTTCACCTTGGTCTCCCAGAAGGCGAAGAGCATGAAGAGCAGGGCCGCACCGGCCAGGAAGCCCCAGGTGTTGGCGCTGCCCCAGCCCCACGACTCACCGGCCTTGATGATCCCCCAGATGAGGGACGCCATGGCGCCGGAGAGCAGCAGGATGCCCAGGACGTCGAAGGACCTCGGCGCCTTCGCGGCGCGGTGGTCCCGGAGGATGACCAGGCCGAAGACGAGCGCGACCACACCGACCGGCACGTTGATGAAGAACACCGACTGCCAGCTGACGTGTTCGACCAGGAGGCCGCCGACGATCGGGCCGCCCGCGGTCGAGGCGCCGATGACCATGCCCCAGATGCCGATGGCCATGTTCAGCTTCTCGGCGGGGAACGTGGCGCGCAGCAGGCCGAGCGCGGCCGGCATCAGCAGCGCGCCGAACAGTCCCTGGAGGACGCGGAAGGCGATCACCAGGGAGATCGAGTCGGACAGGCCGATGGCGCCGGAGGCGAGGGCGAAGCCCGCGATGCCGATCAGGAAGGTCTGGCGGTGGCCGAAGCGGTCACCGAGCTTGCCTGCCGTGATCAGGGCGACGGCGAGGGCCAGCAGATAGCCATTGGTGATCCACTGGACGTCGGCGAGCGAGGCGCCCAGGTCCCTCTGGATGGCCGGATTGGCGATGGCCACGATCGTGCCGTCGAGCGCGACCATCATCACGCCGACCGCGACGGCCACCAGGGTCAACCAGGGATGGCCGCGCAGCCCCTTGGCCGGCCCGGCAACGGGGGGTTCCGGCGCCTTGTCGACGGCAGTGATCTGACTAGTCATACCAACGAGGCTAGTGACAGCGACTGACAATTGACAAACTGATTCATGAGTCGGTAACTGTCACGTCGCTCACAGGTATCGTGAGCCAGCCGAAGTGGCGAGAAGAGGACCATGCGGTGATGACGGACCAGCCGGCGGCCCCACCGCACGGGCTGCGCGAGCTCAAGAAGCAGCGCACCCGCGACGCGCTGCTGCGCGTGGCGCTCGAACTCTTCACCACCAAGGGATACGAGGAGACGACCGTCGACGAGATCGCCGGCGCGGTCGAGGTCTCCCAGCGCACGTTCTTCCGCTACTTCGCGAACAAGGAAGAGGCCGCCTTCGCGGTCCAGGATCTGGTCGAGTCGCACTTCTACACCTCGCTGCTCGAACGGCCCGCCGCGGAGGGCCCCTTCGAGGCGATGCGCAACGCCGTCCTCAGCTCGTGGGACACCATCGGCGAGGCCATCTCCGAGGTGGTGCCGCTCGAACTGCACATGCGCACCTACCAGTTGATCGAGTCGACGCCCGCCCTCCTCGCCGTACACCTGCGCCGCTCGACCGAGCTGGAGGAGAAGATCGCCAGGCTGATCGCGGTCCGCGAGGGCCTGGACGTGGACACCGACCCGCGTCCTCGCATCGCGGTCGCGGCCTTCAGCGGGGTGATGCGGGTGACCGGACGCCTGTGGGGGCAGGGCGAGGACGCGAGCATGGAGGCGATCCGGGGTCTGACGGCGAGTTACCTCGACCATCTCGGACCCTCGCTCACGGCGAACTGGCGTACGCCGGACGGGACCGCCACGCACGAAGAGTGACGCGATCCCGGATGCAGTACCCCGAACTTCCCTGATCACCCCCGGGGAAACGTGACCTCGGTCACCGGATGCGTGGACTCCGGCGCACGTCTCCTAGGGTGTCCAGCAGTGACTTACTCCGACCCCTCCCCCACCCTCATCCTGTGGCGCGCGCTGCTCGCCCTCGCCGTGGTCTTCGTGATGCTGGCGACGACCGGCTGGACGGCCGTACGCCACCAGCGGGTCGACAGCTCGCCCCGCCCGGCCGCACTCGCGGAGTGGGAGCGCGGTTCGATAGACGGACGGGACCTGCCGGACGCGCTGTCGCCGCCGGACGCGGTGGACCGTTTCTTCGACAGCCTCGGCGGACACCAGCAGACCCGGCTCGCCGACCGGCATCCCCTGGTCGTCGGCAATCTGGACGGCGCTCCGGTCACCCTGCGCTACCGGGCCAACCGGCAGGCGCTCGCCATGGCCCGCGAGAAGGAGGAGCGGCGCGCCCGCGATCCGCGGCTGTCGCCCGCCGGACGGCACGAGGCCGGGCGCCGGCAGCACCGTATCGAGTCACTCCTGCGCGGCGGCCGGCAGATCCTGTCCTTCGACCCGACCGGGGCCGGCCGGGCCGCCGAGGTCTTCGGCGATCTCGACCGCGCCGAGCGGGTCTCCGTGGTCGTGCCCGGGGTCGACACCAACCTGCTGACCTTCGAGAAGACCCGGCGCCGCTACGCCGCACCGGTCGGCATGGCGCAGTCGCTGTACGCGGCCGAGCGCTCGGCGAGCCCCCGCACCAGGACCGCCGTCATCGCGTGGGCCGACTACACCGCGCCCGTCGGCCTCGGCATGGACGCGGCCATCGGCCGGCTCGCCGCGGACGGCGCGGAGCGGCTCGCCTCCCTGGTCGGAGCCCTGCCCGGCCGGCCGAGCGTCGCCCTCTTCTGCCACAGCTACGGCTCCGTGGTGTGCGGCGTCGCCGCCGCCGAGCTACCTGCCCGGGTCACGGACATCGCGGTCGCGGGCAGCCCCGGCATGCGGGTCGAGAAGGCCGCGGAGCTGGGGACGCGGGCTCGGGTGTGGGCCATGCGCGACGCCGACGACTGGATCGGCGACGTGCCCTACCTGGCGGTCGGCGGACTCGGCCACGGCGCCGACCCGGTCACCCCCGCCTTCGGCGCGCGGATACTGTCCGCGGACGGCGCGACGGGCCACGCCGGCTATTTCGAGCCGCACACCGGGAGCCTCGCGAACCTCGCGCGCATCGGCGTCGGCTCGTACGCCACGGTGACCTGCGCGAGCGCCAATACGGCGTGCGGCAGCGGAATTTACGGCGCGGAAGGCATCTGACGCGCGTAGAGACCGCCCGCGGGCGCGGAAGTCGCGGCCGGTGGCAAGGGGGACGCCGGTGCACGCGCCGCATACGATGAGCCGCATGGGTGATGTGCTGGCCGGAATTCATGCCGCCTGGGAGTTCGACGCGGACTCCGTGCTCATCCGCTTCGAACGGGGGATCCGCACGCCGAGGCTCTTCCAGGCGCTCGGCGAACGGCGCATCCCCCACGAGGCGTTGGCGGCTGTGACCCTCGCCCCCGGCAAGCGGGGCACGGTGGTGCTGCGCGCGGTACCGAGAGCGGGCGCCGATCCGCTGATGGAGGCCGCGGCCGGCCAGCTGCGGGAGAGCTGCGACCCGTACCGGCTCGTCCTGCCGGCCGAGCGCGAGACGCTCGCCGAGTACTACGCGGACGAGCTGCGCGCCCTGATCCCGGCCGAAGACGGCTCGCCCGCCGACCGCTTCCTGGTTCCGGCGCCGAGCGCCCCGCAGCACTTCAAGGCGTACGACGGGAAGGCGTCCTTCGACGGGTCGCAGGTGACCTTCCGGTGGTTCTGGACGGGCGCGTCCTCCGCCAAGTGGAAGGCGGGCGACCAGAGTTTCCCGGTCTCCACGCTCAGCGGAGTCGAGTGGCGCTCCCCCGACGTGTTCGACGGCCACCTGCGGCTGGTCCGGCGCGAGGGCGTCGGCCCCGCGATGCCGCCCCGGCCCGCCCAGGCGGACCAGGACCCGGCGGCCGTGGTGTTCGGGCTCGGCTACGGCCCGGTCCACGAGTCGCTGCCGTTCGCGGCGGCCGTACTGCGTGCGGTACGGGACCGGGGCGCCGCACTCCCCGCCGCGTCCCCCGCCCGCCGCGACCCGGCGGACATCGCCGAACGCATCCGGCACCTGGGCGAACTGCACGGCGCGGGCCTGCTGACGGACGAGGAGTTCACCACGAAGAAGGCCGAACTCCTGGCAGAGCTGTAACCCCGGCCCCGCACCTGGGGCGTGAGCCCCTTTCCGCTACTCGCGGGCCGTTGCCGTGGAGGACATGTCCGGGTAGCGGTCGCCCGCCACCTGGGCCGCTATCGGTTCCAGAAGGGCCAGTTCGTCCGCGGTCAGGGTGATCCGGGTGGCCGCGGCGTTCTCCAGCAGGCGGCTGCGCCTGCGGGTGCCCGGGATCGGGACCACCGTGAGCCCGTGCACCTCGGCCCGCTGCTGCACCCACGCCAGGGCCACCTGCGCCGCCGTCGCGCCGTGCGCCGCGGCGATCTTGTGGACGGGTTCCAGCAGCGCCGCGTTCGTCCTGGCGTTGTCGCCCGTGAAGCGCGGCTGGTACCGCCGGAAGTCGCCCTCGGCGAGGTCCTTGCCGGCGTCCGCGAACGAACCGGTCAGGAAGCCGCGGCCGAGCGGCGAGTACGGCACGAAGGCCACGCCGAGCTCCGCCGCCGCGCCCACCGCGCTGCGCTCCACGTCGCGGCTGAACAGCGACCACTCCGACTGCAGGGCCGCGATCGGGTGCACGGCGTGCGCCTCGCGCAGCTCCGCGCCGGTCACCTCGCTCAGCCCCAGCTGCCGTACCTTGCCCTGCTGGACGAGTTCGGCCATCGCGCCGACGGACTCGGCCAGCGGGACGTCCGGGTCCCGGCGGTGCATGTAGTAGAGGTCGATGACGTCGACGTCCAGCCGCCGCAGGCTGGCCTCGGCCGCCTGGCGGATGTAGGCGGCGTCGTTGCGGATACCCCGGACCTGCGCGTCGTCGGACCGCTCGACCGCGAACTTCGTGGCCAGAGTGATCTCGTCGCGGTGCGCGGCGACGAAGGGTGCGAGGAACCGCTCGTTGGCGCCGCTTCCGTACATGTCGGCGGTGTCGAAGAGCGTGACGCCCACCTCCAGCGCCGCCTCCAGGGTGTCGCGCGCCGCCGCCTCGTCCGTGTCTCCGTAGAACTCGCTCATGCCCATGCAGCCGAGCCCCTGCACGCCGACCCGCGGGCCGTCCGTGCCGAGCCGCACCGTGGCGATCCTGCTGTCCCTGTCAGTCATCAGACTCATGCCCTCTCCGACGCCGGGCGGGCGTCAGCATAGGTATTGATCTTGTAGTCCAGTACGGCGAGCGTGTCGTTCAACTCCGCGATCCGCGCCCGCACATCGCGCCGGGTCTGCTCCAGCAGCTCCCGCCGCGCGGCGACGGTGTGCTCGCCCTCGCGGACGAGTTCGGCGTAACGGACCATGTCCGCCACCGGCATGCCGGTCAGCCGGAGCTTGCCGACGAAGGCGAGCCAGTCCAGGTCGCGGCTGGTGAAGCGGCGCTGGCCGGTGTGCGACCGGTCCACGTGCGGCATCAGACCGATGCGCTCGTACCAGCGCAGGGTGTGCGCCGTCAGCCCGGTGAGGGCGGCGACCTCGCTGATGCTGTAGCCCGTCGCGGTCATGTCCACCACGCTATGACCTTCGAGTGCACTCGAAGCAAGCGAACCTCGCTCGGCTTCGCCCGCACCCCCGGTCCGGCGATCCGGCTGACCCTTTAGTCTCGTACGCATGGACAGCCTGCGGATGATCGAGAACTGGCCGGTACCCACCGCGGCCGCCGCCGTCGTACGCGCCGACGGGACCGTCGCCGGGGCGCACGGGCCCACCTCGCAGCGGTTCCCGCTGGCCTCGGTCACCAAGCCGCTCGCCGCCTACGCGGCGCTCGTCGCGTACGAAGAGGGCGCGATCGAGTTCGGTGAGCCGGCCGGACCCGACGGCTCCACCGTGCGCCACCTGCTCGCCCACACCTCCGGCCTCGCCTTCGACGAGCACCGCGTGATGGGGCCCCCCGGCGAGCGCCGGCTCTACTCCAACGCCGGCTTCGAGGTCCTCGGCGACCACATCGCCAAGGCCACGGACATCCCGTTCACCGAGTACCTCCACCAGGCGGTCCTGGAGCCGCTCGGGATGACCGCCACCACCCTCGACGGCTCCCCCGCCAAGGACGCCGTCTCCTGCGTCGACGACCTGGTGCGGTTCGCCGCGGAACTCCAGGCCCCGCGCCTGCTCGACCCCCGTACGGTCGCCGAGGCCACCTCGGTCGTCCACCCGGGCCTCAAGGGCGTACTGCCCGGCTACGGCCACCAGTCCCCGAACGACTGGGGCCTCGGCTTCGAGATCCGCGCCGCCAAGTCCCCGCACTGGACGGGCGGTTCGTCCTCCCCGCGGACCTTCGGGCACTTCGGCCAGTCCGGTACGTTCCTGTGGGTCGACCCGGACGCCCGCGCGGCGTGCGTCGCGCTCGCGGACCGGGCGTTCGGCCCCTGGGCGATCGAGGCGTGGCCGGCCTTCACCGACGCGGTCCTCGCGGAACTGCGCTCAGCCTGACAGCTCCCAGAGCAGCACCTCGGCCGGTTCCGCGGCCAGCACCTCCAGGTCCTCCGCTGCCGTGATCCGCGCCGAGTCGCCGTCGGCCAGCAGCTCGCCGCCGAGCCGGACCCGTCCCCGCACCACATGCGCGTACACCCGTGGCGCGTCGGGCACCGCCGTGCGTTCGCCCGCCGCGAGCCGCCGGACGTGCAGCACGGCGTCCGCGGCCGGGACGGCATACGGCGTGCTGTCCGCGATGCCGTGGACGACGTCGTACGCGGGATCGCCCCCCGCCTCCAGCGGGGCCAGCCACATCTGGACGAAGCGCAGCGGAACCGGCCCGTCGTTGCGCTCCTCGTGCCGCACACCGGACGCCGAGCTGAGCCGCTGCACATCCCCGGCGCGGACCACGGTGGCGTGCCCGGCCGAGTCGCGGTGCGTGAGCTCGCCCTCCGCGACCCAGGTGATGATCTCGGTATGGCTGTGCGGATGCTCCTCGAAGCCGGCGCCCGGTTCGAGACGCTCCTCGTTGCAGGCGAGTACGGCGCCGAAGCGGAGGTTGTCGGGATCGTAGAAGTGGCCGAAGGAGAAGGCGTGCCGGGAGGAGATCCCCGCCGCCTTGTCCCCGCCCTCGTACCGCTCGCCACTGCGTCGTACATCCAGCCGCACATCCGTCATGGAGGTCACGGTAGACCCGGGACTCCGCGCAGCCCTTCCGATAAGGCAGTCTTGTCCACGTGCCCCAACCCGATCCTGAGCAGCATCACGCAGCGCCCGTGGCCCATCCGCATACCGCGACCCTCCGCCGGCTCGAGAAGTCGTCCGGCCGGCTCGCCGCGAACGCGATCGCCCGCATGGACGAGACGCTGCCCTGGTACCGGGCGATGCCTCCGGAGAACCGTTCCTGGATCGGCCTGGTCGCCCAAGCCGGTATCGCCGCCTTCACCGAGTGGTTCCGGCACCCCGAGACTCCCCAGGCGATCTCCACCGACGTCTTCGGTACGGCTCCGCGCGAGCTGACCCGCGCGATCACCCTGCGCCAGACCGTCGAGATGGTGCGGACCACGATCGAGGTGATGGAGTCCGCGATCGAGGAGGTCGCGGCGCCGGGCGACGAGTCGGTCCTGCGCGAGGCGCTGCTCGTGTACGCCCGGGAGATCGCCTTCGCGACCGCCCAGGTGTACGCACAGGCCGCCGAGGCGCGGGGCGCCTGGGACGCCCGTCTGGAGTCCCTGGTCGTCAACGCGGTGCTGTCCGGCGAGGCCGACGAAGGGGCCCTGTCCCGCGCGGCGGCGCTCGGCTGGAACTCCCCCGAGCATGTCGCGGTGGTCCTCGGCACCGCCCCCGACGGGGACAGCGAACTGACCGTCGAGGCCATCCGCCGGGCTGCCCGGCACGCGAAACTCCAGGTGCTGACCGGGGTGCTGGGCGACCGGCTGGTCGTCGTCGCCGGCGGCAGCGACAACCCGCTCCAGGTCGCGAAGGCTCTGATCGGTCCGTTCGCCGCGGGCCCGGTGGTGGCCGGCCCCGTCGTACCGGACCTGCTGGCGGCCACGAAGTCCGCGCAGGCCGCGGCGGCCGGGCTCAAGGCGTGTTCCGCCTGGCAGGACGCTCCGCGCCCGGTTCTCGCGGACGATCTGCTGCCGGAGCGCGCGATCGCCTCCGACCCTGCTGCGCGTGAGCAGTTGGTGGAGGAGATCTACAGACCGCTCGAGGAGGCGGGCTCGGCGCTGCTGGAGACGCTGAGTGTCTATCTGGAGCAGGCGAGCAGCCTGGAAGGCGCCGCCCGGATGCTCTTCGTTCACCCCAATACCGTGCGCTACCGGCTCCGACGTGTGACAGACGTCACCGGTTGGTCACCCTCCGATGTACGATCCGCCTTCACCCTGCGGATCGCCCTGATCCTGGGGCGTCTGGCCGACGGAGATCCGCAGCCCTAGAATTTTGTCGGACACCAACAATTCCCCCGACGGTTCTTCGTCCCTGTCCCCACGGGCGCCGCGGACCGTCCACAAGAGAGAGTGTGAGGGTGCTCGTACTCGTCGCTCCCGGCCAAGGCGCCCAGACGCCCGGCTTCCTGACTCCCTGGCTCGAACTCCCCGGCGCCGCCGACCGCCTCGCCGGCTGGTCCGACGCCATCGGGCTCGACCTTGCCCACTACGGCACACAGGCCGACGCGGACCAGATCCGCGACACGTCGGTGGCCCAGCCTCTGCTGGTCGCCGCGGCCCTGCTCTCCACCGAGGCGCTGCAGACCGCCGTCGACCGTGAGGGTGAGCTGTTCGACGTCGTCGCCGGCCACAGCGTCGGCGAGATCACCGCCGCCGCCTACGCCGGTGTCCTCACCGAGGAGGCCGCGCTGCAGTTCGTTCGTACCCGCGGACTCGGCATGGCCGAGGCGGCTGCCGTCACGAAGACGGGCATGTCCGCCCTGCTCGGCGGCGAGCCCGAGGTCGTCGTCCCGCACCTGGAGAAGCTCGGCCTCACCCCGGCCAACGTGAACGGCGCCGGCCAGATCGTGGCGGCCGGCACGGCGGAGCAGCTCGCGGCGCTGGCCGAGAACAAGCCCGAGGGCGTGCGCCGCGTCGTACCCCTGCAGGTGGCCGGTGCGTTCCACACCGAGCACATGGCTCCGGCGGTCGCGGAGCTCGGCAAGGCCGCGCAGCACCTGGACGTCGACGACCCGATGCTGACGTACGTCTCGAACGCCGACGGCAAGATCGTGGAGACGGGCGCCGAGGTCGTCGCCCGCCTGGTCAGCCAGGTCTCCAACCCGGTCCGCTGGGACCTGTGCATGGAGACCTTCAAGGAGCTCGGGGTCACCGCGCTGATCGAGGCCTGCCCCGGCGGCACGCTGACCGGTCTGGCCAAGCGCGCCCTGCCCGGGGTCAAGACGGTCGCGCTCAAGACCCCCGACGACCTCGACGCGGCTCGCGCGCTCATCGCCGAGCACTCCGCCGCCTAAGGAGCCCCGAGAGCATGTCGAAGATCAAGCCCAGCAAGGGCGCTCCGTACGCGCGGATCATGGGTGTCGGCGGGTACCGGCCGACGCGCGTGGTGCCCAACGAGGTGATCCTCGAAACGATCGACTCCTCCGACGAGTGGATCCGCTCCCGCTCCGGCATCGCCACCCGGCACTGGGCCTCCCCCGAGGAGACCGTCGCCGCGATGTCCGTCGAGGCTTCCGGCAAGGCGATCGCCGACTCGGGCATCACGCCCGAGCAGGTCGACGCGGTGATCGTCTCCACCGTCTCGCACTTCAAGCAGACTCCGGCCGTCGCGACCGAGATCGCGGACAAGATCGGTGCGGGCAAGCCCGCCGCGTTCGACATCTCCGCGGGCTGCGCCGGCTTCGGTTACGGCCTGACGCTCGCCAAGGGCATGGTGGTCGAGGGCTCGGCGCAGTACGTCCTGGTCATCGGCGTGGAGCGGCTCTCCGACCTGACCGACCTGGAGGACCGCGCGACGGCCTTCCTGTTCGGTGACGGCGCGGGCGCGGTCGTCGTCGGCCCCTCCGAGGAGCCGCACATCGGCCCCACCGTCTGGGGCTCCGAGGGCGACAAGTCCGAGACCATCAAGCAGACCGTGGGGTGGGACAGCTACCGCGACGGCACGGTCGCGAAGTTCCCGGCCATCACGCAGGAGGGCCAGGCGGTCTTCCGCTGGGCCGTGTTCGAGATGGCGAAGGTCGCCCAGCAGGCGCTGGACGCGGCCGGGATCACCTCGGACGACCTGGACGTCTTCATTCCGCACCAGGCAAACATGCGGATCATCGACTCGATGGTGAAGACTCTGAAGCTGCCGGAGCACGTCACGGTCGCCCGTGACGTGGAGACCACCGGCAACACCTCGGCCGCCTCGATTCCGCTCGCGATGGAGCGGCTTCTGGCGACCGGGCAGGCGAAGAGCGGCGACACCGCGCTCGTCATCGGCTTCGGGGCGGGTCTCGTCTACGCCGCGACGGTGGTTACCCTCCCCTAGGCACACCGGATCTTCCGGACGTTGCACACCCTCTCTGCTACATATCGAAGGAGCGCCCACATGGCCGCCACTCAGGAAGAGATCGTCGCCGGTCTCGCCGAGATCGTGAACGAGATCGCCGGTATCCCGGTCGAGGACGTCCAGCTGGACAAGTCCTTCACCGACGACCTGGACGTCGACTCGCTGTCCATGGTCGAGGTCGTCGTCGCCGCCGAAGAGCGCTTCGACGTCAAGATCCCGGACGACGACGTCAAGAACCTGAAGACCGTCGGCGACGCCGCGAGCTACATCGAGAAGCACCAGGCCGGCAAGGCCTAAAGCCTGACGAGCGTTTGTCGCCACCCGGCGGTGGCGCCGTGACAATTCAGCACCCTCTACACGTGGAGAAAGAATTCCTGTGAGCTCGACCAATCGCACCGTGGTCGTCACCGGTATCGGCGCAACCACACCACTGGGTGGCGACAGCGCTTCGACCTGGGAAGGTCTGCTGGCCGGGCGCTCCGGCGTAAAGCCCCTCGAGGGCGAGCGCTTCGCCGACCTCCCGGTCCGGATCGCCGCGCCCGCGGCGGTCGACCCGAGTGACGTCCTCCCCCGTCCGCTGGCCCGCCGGCTGGACCGCTCGGCGCAGTTCGCGCTGATCGCGGCCCGCGAGGCGTGGGCCGACGCGGGCTTCACCGCCCCGGCGGGTGCGGACGAGTCCGTCGCCCCGGAGCGGCTGGGCTCCGTCATCGCCTCCGGCATCGGTGGCGTAACGACTCTGCTGGACCAGTACGACGTGCTCAAGGAGAAGGGCGTACGCCGCGTCTCCCCGCACACCGTGCCCATGCTCATGCCGAACGGCCCGTCCGCGAACGTCGGCCTGGAGGTCAACGCCCAGGCGGGCGTGCACACTCCGGTCAGCGCCTGCGCGTCCGGCGCCGAAGCCATCGGCTACGCCGTCGAGATGATCCGCACCGGCCGGGCCGATGTCGTGGTCGCCGGCGGTACCGAGGCGGCGATCCACCCGCTGCCGATCGCGGCCTTTGCCAACATGATGGCGATGTCCAAGAGCAACGACGAGCCGGAGAAGGCCTCGCGTCCGTACGACAAGGGCCGTGACGGCTTCGTCCTCGGTGAGGGCGCGGGTGTCGTGGTGCTGGAGTCCGCCGAGCACGCCGCCAAGCGCGGCGCCAAGGTGTACTGCGAGGTGCTGGGCCAGGGCCTGTCCGCGGACAGCCACCACATCGCGCAGCCCGAGCCGACCGGCCGCGGTGTCGCGGCGGCGGTGCAGAACCTGCTGGACAACACCGGCCTGAAGCCGTCCGAGGTGGTCCACCTCAACGCCCACGCGACGTCGACCCCGCAGGGCGACATCGCCGAGATCAAGGCGCTGCGCAAGGTCCTGGGCGACGACCTCGACCATGTCGCGATCTCCGCCACCAAGTCGATGACCGGCCACCTGCTGGGCGGCGCGGGCGGCATCGAGACCGTGGCCACGGTTCTCGCGCTGTACCACCGGACGGCCCCGCCGACCATCAACGTCGACGACCTGGACGAGGAGGTCGAGGCGGACGTGGTCCGCGGCGAGCCGCGGGAGCTTCCCGAGGGAACGATCGCCGCGATCAACAACTCGTTCGGCTTCGGCGGCCACAACGTGGTCCTGGCGTTCCGTTCGGTCTGATCCGGCCGTACGTGTGAAGGCCCGCCCGGTGCACCGGGCGGGCCTTCGCGTATGTCCCGCGTCCCGTACCTTCTCGTACGGTTCAGACGACCTGGTGGAGCCACCGGACCGGGGCGCCCTCGCCCGCGTAGCGGAACGGTTCCAGCTCGTCGTCCCAGGGCTTGCCCAGCAGCCTGGCGATCTCGGCCTCGAGGTCGGTCTCGCCGCGGGCCGAGCGGGCCAGGGCGGCGCGCAGCCGGTCCTCGGGGATCAGGATGTCGCCGTGGATACCGGTGACGGCGTGGAAGATGCCCAGCTCGGGCGTGGAGCTGTACCGCTCGCCCTCCGCCGTGGGACACGGCTCGGCGGTCACCTCGAAGCGCAGCAGATGCCAGCCGCGCAGTGCGGAGGCCAGCTTGGACGCGGTGCCGGACTCGGCCTGCCAGGAGAACTCGGCTCGCCAGGTGCCGGGCGAGGCCGGCTGTCTGATCCAGTCGAGATTCACCCGCACGCCGAGGACACCCGCTACCGCCCACTCGACGTGCGGGCACAGCGCACGCGGGGCGGAGTGTACGTACAGAACTCCACGTGTCGTCACGGGGACCTCCAGTGTGGGACGAGGTTCGCCTTCCCCAGCGGCCTCGATCCCTTACCGCTCCCGAGGTCACCAACAGTAAACAGCATCCGGAGTGAATCTCCTGAAAACGGACAGTATGTGACGTGTTGTAATTTACCGGAGCCGGGTGGCGTGGCTGCCACGGGGAAAAGCTACCGTGCGCCGGGGGCGGAGGTGTGACGTACCGTCGGTCCTGGGGGCGGTAAACACCAAGCTTTCACTCAGCAGGACGCCACCGAACCGGTAACGAGGGGGCCAGGGGATGCGGGAGAGTGTGCGCGGCGGCCGACGGCGCGCCGCCGTCGCGGGTGCGACGGCGACGGCGCTTGTGCTGGTCGGGGCACTTGCCGGATGCGACGGGGAGGACGACGGGGGCGAGAGCCGGCAGGGGTCTGCCGCGAGCGCGCGGCCCTCCCCGCGGCCGGTACCGCGCTGGGACCCGAGCCCGGGCTCGATCGCCGCTGTGGGTGACTCCATCACCCGGGGATTCGATGCGTGTTCGGTGCTCGCGGACTGCCCGGAGGCGTCCTGGGCCACCGGCACGGACGCGCAGGTGCGCTCGCTCGCCTCGCGGCTGCTGGGGGACTCGGCCGCCGCCACCCGGAGTTGGAACCACGCGCAGACCGGCGCCCGGATGGAGGATCTCGCCGCCCAGATGGGAATCGCGGTCGGGAACCGGCCGGAACTGGTCACGGTGATGGTCGGTGCGAACGACGCCTGCCGCGACTCGGTCGCCGCGATGACGCCGGTGGCCGATTTCCGCGCCGGCTTCGAGGCGGCGATGAGCACGCTGCGCAGCGAGCTGCCGAAGGCGCAGGTGTACGTGACGAGCGTGCCCGACCTGAAGCGGCTGTGGTCGCAGGGGCGCGGCAATCCGCTGGGCAAGCAGATATGGAAGCTCGGGCTCTGCCCGGCGATGCTGGGGGACGCGGACGCCACCGACGGCGTGGCGACCGCGCGGCGCGACGCGGTGCGGCAGCGGGTCATGGACTACAACCAGGTGCTCGGGGACGTGTGCCGGAAGGACCTGTACTGCCGGTACGACGGCGGAGCGGTCTTCTCCTACCGCTTCACGGGGGAGCAGTTGAGCCCGTGGGACTGGTTCCACCCCAGCAAGAACGGCCAGAGCAGGCTGGCGGAGCTGGCCTACCGCAACGTGACGGCGAACCAGCCGCCGGTGTAGGGCGTGTCCGGCGGATCAGGGCCGGAAAGGTCGCGGCGTCTGGTGCACTGCGCTTCGCTCCGTCTCCGCTCTTTTCCAGGCCCTTGGATGCGGAGCTGCATCGCAAGGCGCCGGAGTGCCCTAATAGCGGAGCTATTCGGGCATTTCGGCAACGCGGCGAGGTGCCGTGCCAGACGCCGCGACCCCGGCCAAGATCCGCCGGACACGCCCTGAGGCCCCTGGCCGGACAGGCCCTGGCGCGGCCGCCGCGGGGCCGGGATACTTCCGGCACCCTACGGAAGGACCCTCGTGTTCCGGATACCCGCCCGGCCGGCCGCAGTCGGCGTCGCGCTCCTCACCTCCGCCGCCCTCGCGTTCGGCGCCACGCCGCCCGGGGTAGCCGCGGAACCGGCTGCTCCGCCCACGGTCGAGGAGCAGCGGCTGGCCGGGGCCGTGCCGCGGGAGATCCTTCGGCGTGGCGGATTCGACGCCGTGGCACCGGACTTCGCGCGGGCGCTGGGTACGGCACGGTCGTACGAGGAGGCGGACCGTACCGTGGCGCGGCACGGTGCACGGCTGTGGCAGCGGGCGGTGGACCGGGCGCAGGGCCGGGGGCCGGCGCGCGGCGACCTGAGCCGGGACGACGACCGGCCGCTGTACTGGGCCCGGCTGGGCATGACGCAGGCGCTGCGGGAGTGGCAGCCGGGCTTCGGGGTGTCCGAGGAGGCGCACGCCCACCTACTGGGCCGGCTGGAGCGGACCTCACGCGGCCAGGACTCGATCCGCTATCCGCACGGCAAGGGCCTCAAGCGGATCCTGGTCACCGGTTTCGACCCGTTCACCCTGGACCGGGACATCCGCATCAGCAATCCCTCCGGTGCCACGGCGCTCGCGCTGGACGGCACGGTCGTCCGTACGGCCGACGGCCCCGCCCGTATCGAGACGGCCGTGTTCCCGGTGCGCTGGCAGGACTTCGCCGACGGTACGGTCGAACGGACCCTGCTCCCCCACCTCCCGGAGGTGGACCTGTTCACGACGGTCAGTCAGGGGCGCGTCGGCCGGATCGACATCGAGCGGTTCAACGGCGCCTGGCGCGGCGGCTTCCCTGACAACCAGAACCTCTCCCGCACCGAGACCGTCCCGGTCACCGACCCGGCCTCGCAGCCGCAGTGGACGACGACCACCCTTCCGTACGAGGCCATCGTCGCGGCGGACACCGGGCGCTTCCCGGTGTACGACAACACGTCGGTGACCGAGATCCCGGCGGGGGCGACCAGCCCCGTGGTCAGCCCCACCGGACCGACGGCCGGTTCCACGGCGCGCGCGGGCGGGGGCGGCGACTACCTCTCGAACGAGATCGCCTACCGGGCCACTCTGCTGCGGGACCGCCTCGGCCTCGACGCGCTGCCGGGCGGCCATGTGCACACTCCGGTGCTGCGGTTCGGTGCCGGGAACACCACGCAGATCACCGACCCCGAGTTCGTACGGAACCGGCTGGACATCATCGCCCAGGTGCGGGCGGTGGTGACGGTGGCGGCCGGGGCGGCCGGCTGACGGGGGCGATCACGGCCCCGCTGAGGCGGCTCTGGCTGCAGGAACGTTCATGCTACCGCTGGTGGTATGGTCCTCGTATGAGCAGCGTCACACGCAAGTACTCGATCAGCATCCCCGAGGACCTCGCCGAGACCGTCCGCGCCCAAGTAGGGCCCGGCGGCTTCTCCGCCTACGTCACCGAGGCGCTGCGCCACCGGCTGGCCATGGACCGGCTGACCGAGCTCGTCGAGGATCACGAGATCCGCAACGGCGAATTCACCGAGGATGAGATCGCCCGGGCGGACGCGCTGCTCGGCATCTCCTCGCAGCAGCTCGGCGAGGGGCGGTCGGCCGCGTGACCCAGCAGCGGATCGGCACGCTTGTTCTGGACTGCGAGGGATTGTCGAAGCTGGTCAACGACGGCCGGGAGGTCACCCTGCTGGTCCGGCGTGCGCGCGATCACGGCGCGCATGTCGTCACGAGCGCCGTCACCACGGTGGAGGCACGTCATCCGGGTGTCCACCAGACGCGCTTCGACTGGGTTCTCTCCCGCATCGACATCGAACCGGTCAGCGAGGAGATCGCCCGCGACGCGTCGAAAATGCTCGGCGCGGCCCGCCTGCACGGTCACAAGTACGCGCTCGACGCGATCCTTTGCGCGACCGCGGTGCGACAGCCGGGTCCTGTGGTCGTACTGACCTCGGACCCGGACGACATCGCCCAGCTGTGCGGCGACCGCGTGCGTACCGTCAAGATCTAGGGGGTGTCCGCGCGCCCTTGTCCAGGGTGAGGGGCGTGCCCGGGCCGGGGGCGCGCGCGCCGGGAGTGTCGGGGGTGTCGTTCACCAGGTCGCGGGCCATCAGCGTCGCGCCCGCCACCGCGCCCGGCATGAGGAACACCGCCACCAGCGGGACCAGGAACGCCAGCACCAGCGGAACGCCGAAGCCGAGGGCCAGCATGCGGCGTTCGCGCAGCATCGCGAGCCGGGCCTTCTGGTCGATGCGGCGGCGCTGCAAGGCCACGGCCGTCAGCTCGTGGGCGAGGAAGAAGCCGGAGACGCAGAAGCCGAGCACCGGGACCACGGTCTGGCCGACCACCGGGATAAAGCCGAGCACGAAGAGCGCGATGCCGAAGCCGACGACGCGCAGCAGGATCCGCAGGCTGTCCCGGGCGGAGATCCACAGCTCGCGCCACAGCGGAAGTCCGGACTCCGGGGCGGTGCCGCCCTCCGCGATGTCGACCTGCTCGGAGAGCGACTCGTAGAACGGCTGGCCGATCAGCAGGGTCACCGCGGTGAAGGTGATCACCGCCAGGAACAGGCCGAGCGCGAAGACCAGGGCGGTCAGGAAGCCGCGGAACAGGCCCTGCCAGGGCGAGGACCAGTCGTCGGCGAACGGGGTGGCCCAGGCGCTGAGGTCGTCGGCGCCGTAGCCGAGCCCGACCAGCGCGCCGATGTACAGCGCCAGGGCGACCAGCCCGGGCAGCAGGCCGAAGCCGAACCAGCGGCCGTGCCGGCCGACCCAGCGCTGGCCCTTCATCAGATAGCCGAAGCCCGTCCCGAGATCACGCATGCGCCCAGCCTATCCGGAGGCCGCGTACCCGCTCAGGGCCTGTCCGGCGGATCTTGGCCGGGGCCACGGTGGCCGGCGAGGCGTGAAGGCCCTCTTGTTGCCCAGCAGTTGAACCGTGCAAGACCCCGCGTACGGATCATTCCCTCCCCCGGAGGTACACGTGGGCATCCCCAGACCCGTCCGCCGGGCGGGCACTGCTGCACACCGGCGGCTGATGGCCGGACGACGCGACGGGGGCCGCACCCCGTGATCGGGATGCGGCCCCCGTACGTACGGTTCGGCGCTGTGCGTCAGACGACGGAGAGCTCGACCTTGATGTTGCCGCGGGTGGCGCTGGAGTACGGGCAGACCTGGTGGGCCTTCTCGACCAGGGCCTTCGCGGTGGCCTCGTCCACGTTCGGGATGCTGGCCGAGATCGCGACCTCCAGGCCGAAGCCGCCGGCCTCGGTCTTGCCGATGCCGACCTTCGCGGTCACGGTCGAGCCGGTGATGTCGGCCTTCTCCGCGCGGGCGACGACGCCCAGGGCGCCCTGGAAGCAGGCGCTGTAGCCGGCCGCGAAGAGCTGCTCCGGGTTCGTGCCGTTGCCGCTGCCGCCGAGCTCCTTGGGCGGGTTGACGATCACTTCGAGCTTGCCGTCGTCGCTGGCGACGCGGCCGTCACGGCCGTTCTCGGCGGTGGCGACGGCGGTGTACGCGACGGCTATGTTCTCGATGGACATGTAGCAGCTTCCTCCTGTGGTTCGCCGCGACTCGCGCCCACGATCGCGGCGGCTGGGTTGAGACTATCGGGTGAGAGAAACGATCATCTTGCCGGTGTTCTCGCCGCGGAGCATGCCGAGGAAGGCGTCCACGCCGTTCTCGATGCCCTCGACGACCGTCTCGGCGTGCTTGAGCTCGCCGGAGCGCAGCCAGCCGGAGACGTCCTGGACGAACCGGGGCTGCAGCGCGGCATGGTCACCGACGAGAACGCCCTGCAGTCGCAGCCGCTTTCCGATGACCAGCGCGAGGTTGCGCGGGCCGGGGGCGGGTTCGGTGTCGTTGTACTGGGCGATGGCGCCGCAGAGCGTGGCCCGGCCGTGCACGTTCAGCGAGCCGATGGCCGCTTCCAGGTGGTCGCCGCCGACGTTGTCGAAGTAGACGTCGATGCCGTCGGGGGCGGCCTCGCGCAGCTGGTCCGCTACGGGGCCCTGCTTGTAGTTGAAGGCGGCGTCGAAGCCGTACTCCTCGATCAGCAGCTTGACCTTCTCGTCGGAGCCGGCCGAGCCGATGACGCGCGAGGCGCCCCTCAGCCGGGCCATCTGGCCGACCTGACTGCCGACCGCGCCCGCGGCGCCGGAGACGAACACGGCGTCGCCCTCCTTGAAGGAGGCGACCTCGAAGAGGCCGGCATAGGCGGTCAGGCCCGGCATGCCGAGCACGCCGAGGTAGGCGGAGAGCGGGGCGAGCGAGGCGTCGACACTAGTCGCGTACTTGGCATCCATATCGGCGTACTCGCGCCACCCCAGGCCGTGCAGGACGTGGTCACCGACGGCGAACCCGTCCGCGTTCGAGGCGATGACCTCGCCGACCGCGCCGCCGTCCATCGGGCGGTCGAGCTTGAAGGGCGGAACGTACGACTTCACGTCGTTCATCCGGCCGCGCATGTACGGGTCCACGGACATGTGGAGGTTGCGGACCAGGATCCGGCCGGCGGCGGGCTCGGCGACCGGGGTCTCGCGCAGCGCGAAGTCGTCGGGAGACGGCCAGCCCTGGGGACGGGCGACGAGGTGCCATTCGCGGCTGGTGGTGGGGAGTGCGGACATGGGGGTGCGGCCTCCTTCGGGGGTACTTCACGCAGCTAATGGTTCGCAACGTGAAACAACCATGCGCCTAGATATTTCATGTTGTCAAGTAACTCGGTACGCTGGTCCCCATGGCCACTCGTACAGATCCCCTGACCCTCGAGGTCGTCGAGCTCATCGGCACCGTCGTGGCCCGCTACTACGAGGAGTACGACCACGCGGCGGGCAAGCACCAGCTCACCGGCGCCCAGGCCCGGGTGCTGGGACTGCTGTCCATCGAACCGATGCCCATGCGCCGCATCGCGCAGAAACTGAAGTGCGAGCCGTCGAACGTCACCGGCATCGTCGACCGGCTCGAAGCGCGCGGCCTGGTGGAGCGCCGCCCCGACCCCGCCGACCGCCGCATCAAGCTCGCGGCCCCCACCGCCGAGGGCAGAGAGACGGCGGCCCGGCTCAGGGACTCGCTGGACTTCGCGCGCGAGCCGCTGGCCGGGCTGTCGGTGGACGAGCGGACGGTACTGCGGGACCTGCTCAAGCGGATGCTGGCCTGAGCCGGGGGGCGGGGCGACCCGCCCTCAGCCGGTCCCGGTCAGGCGCACCACCACAGGAAGCGGACGCAGGTCTCACTCGGCTCCGGCTCCGGCTCGGGGTCGGCCTGAGGCGGTGGCGGAGCCGGCTTGGGCGTCTTCGGGTCCGAGGAGGGGCGGGGGCCGCCCCGCGACTCACTGGTGTCCGGCTCGGGGCCGGGATCCGGGTCCGGACCCGGGTCCGGTGCCTGGGACGACGGGACGGCGGACGGGCTCTCCAGGACCTCGGCGGACTCCGCGGGGCCCGGCCCCGCCGGCGCGGAAGCGCTCGCGTCGGCGCTGCCCGACGACCTGACCGTCGGTTCGTCGGTCACGTCCTCGACGGGCTCGGGTTCGTCGATCCCCGACGGCTCGATCACCGGCGGGTCCGGCAGCACGTCGTCCTCCTGTACGACGGTCGAGGCCCGGTCCTCGCCGGGCTCCTCCATCGCCAGCTCGGCAAGGCTCAGCGCGCCGGCCGCGAGGACCAGCCCCAGCGAGCCGAGCATCACCTTGCGGTTCCGCCGGCGGCGCGAGCGCGCGGCCGCCCGCCCGGGGTTCCGCCGCGTCCGCGTCGCGGCGGGCCGCGGGGAGGCACGGTGGTGGCCCGCCGGCTCGACGACTCCCAGATCGAAGTCGTGGTGAACCGCGGGCTCTACGGCATCGGTTCGCCGGAGTTCCTCAGCGGGGGTTCCGCACCCGGCACAGGCGAGGGCGCCGTTGAGGTGCCTCCGGCACGCGTGGCAGTAATCCATGGCGCCCGCAGGCTATGCGGCCCGCAGACACGAGCGGGAGCCGAGACTGTGAGGGTTCTGTGTGGAACCTCGGGTTCCCCGGCCTGTCCGCAAGCCGGGCAGGATGGACTCCATGACACTTTTCGGTCCGCGTGAATTCCAGCTCGTGCTGCTCCGCCGGATGGCGGATCACCAGCCCGGACTGGTCGAACAGGCGCGGCTCGACCTCGGTGCCTCCCTGACCGAGATGCGCGAGGCCAACCGCCGCTGGCAGGCCATGGTCCGCTCGCCCCGGGGACGCGGCGCGGCCCGGCGCTACCGCTCGGTGCTCGGTGCGCCCGAGTCCTCCGTACAGCGGAAAATCGGCGATCTGGAGTGTGAGGCGCTGCTGTGGCCGGTGCCGCTCTGGCCGGATCTGCGCTTTGAGGTACTGACCGCCCCGACCGGCGCCGTGTGGAACGAGTGGCTGGTCCGCGCTCCGGGCGCCGCCGGGTCCGTGCCCCGTACGGTGGCGGATCTGCGGCCCTGGTCGTGCACGGTCGACGAGGTGGCGCGGGCCTTCGCCCCGGTCCGCCCGATGGAGGGCACCGCCCCCACCCGCTGGCGGCTCGCCTTCGCCGCACCCGACGACGCGGGTGAACGGCACGAGATGGTGGCCGAGTTCACGTGGGGCCTGTTGCAGCGCACCCACCGGGTGTCGGCCCACTGACCCAAGTCCCGGGCCGCGCGGGCCGATCGGGCTCTCGTAGCCCGTGCGCGGACCCTGCCCGGGGACCGGCCCCGCTCAGGACCACCCTTGTGCAGCACCCCCGACCGGCGCAGCCCAGCGCGCGCCTTCCACCGGCTTCGCCCCACGATGCGGTAACAGGGACGCCGTCCGGCCGTCCGCTCAGCTCTCTCGGGAGGACCTGCCGTGACCGTCAGTCTTGAGCAGTTGCGCCGCTGCCACCTCGCCGTCGACATGGGGGCCGCCCGGACCCGGGTGTACGTGAAGGGCGCCGGCCTCGTCGTCGACGAGCCGAGTGTCGCCGCGGTGAACACCAAGACCGGTGCGCTCATCGCCGTCGGCGCCTTCGCCGAGCGGATGACGGGCCGTACCCCCGACTACATCCGTGTCGTACGCCCCGTCCACGGCGGCACCGTCGTCGACATCGAGATGGCGCAACGCATGCTCCGCCACCTGCTCGGCGACAAGCTCCGCCGCACGCTGCGCCGCAAGCCGCGGCTGCGCGCCGCGGCCTGCGACCCGCATGGCAGCGAACCGCTCGCCCAGCACGCCGCCGTGGAGACCCTGGTGGGTCTCGGGGCGAGCCGGGTCGAGCTGGTCGACACGCTGATCGCAGCGGCGGTCGGCTGCGGGCTGCCCGTCGAGCAGCCGACCGCCTCGATGATCCTGGTGTGCGGGGCGGCCAACACCCAGGTCGCCGTGCTCTCGCTCGGCTCGATCGTGACGGCCGAGCGGATCCCGGTCGGCGGCAACGCGATCGACCACGCGATCGTCCAGCACCTGCGCCACCAGCACGAACTGATGCTGCCGAGCCAGGCGGTACGGCCGCTGCAACTGGCCCTGAGCGGCAACGGCCTCACCCCGCAGGGCCCGGCGCGCACCGAGATCCACGGCCGGGACGTCGCCACCGGAATGCGTCGCTCGGTGCACGTCGACACCGCCGCCGTGCGGGACGCGATCCACACCCCGCTCACCGCCGTACTCGACAGCATCGGCAAGGTGCTCCGCGACTGCCCGCCCGATCTGGTCGCCGACCTCACCGACCGGGGCCTGATGATGGTCGGCGGCAGCGCGCTGCTGCCGGGCCTGGACCAGATGCTGCGCGATGCGACCGGGATGCCCGTGCGCATCGCGGAACGGCCGGACGTGTGCGCCGTGCAGGGGCTGGGCGCGATGATCGAGGGCAAGATCGCCCCGATGGCGTTCGAAACCCTGCCCGAATAACGGCCGGCGCCCCGGACAGGACTAGGCCCTGATCCGCCGGACAGGCCCTAGGCTGCTGATATGGCTGTCTCCTCACAGATGGTGCCCCTGGGTACGCAGGCGCCCGACTTCGCGCTGCCCAATCTGACCGGCCGGACCGTCCGCCGCGACGACTTCGCGGACATGCCTGGGCTGCTGGTCGCGTTCCTGTGCAACCACTGTCCCTATGTGCGCCATGTCGAGGACGGACTCGGCAGCCTACTCGCCCGGCACCCGAGCCTGGCGGTGGTCGGCGTGTGCGCCAACGACGCCGACGCCTATCCGGACGACCGGCCCGAACGCCTGGGCGAGCAGGCCCGGCGGGCAGCGTGGACCTTCCCCTACCTGGTCGACGCCGACCAGACCGTCGCCCGCTCCTACCAGGCAGCCTGCACCCCGGATTTCTTCCTCTACGACGGCCGGCGCCGGCTGGCCTACCGCGGTGCGATGGACGAGTCCACGCCGGGGAACGGCAAGCCGGTCACCGGTGAACTGCTGGATGCCGCGATCGCCCACGTACTGGCCGGTGAGCCGGTACCCGAGCCGCATCGGCCGAGCATGGGCTGTTCCGTCAAGTGGCGCTCATGACCAGCGCACGCCCTCCAGCAATCGATGAGTGACAGATGAGTGATAGAAAGAGGACATGATTGGGCGTTTCGGGCGTTTCGTTCGGTCTGCGGCCCCGTCGTCCCGCGGATCCCCTGGGCGTCCCCGGCGCTCCTTCCTCGGGGTACGCAGTGTCGCCGGTCAGGTACTGCTGCTGCAGCTGGTGGTCGTGGTACTGCTGGTCGCTGCCGCGGTCGCGACGCTGGTGGTGGAGGCGCGCGGCGTGAACACGCGTGAGGCCCGGGACCGGTCGCTGGCCGTCGCCGAGACGTTCGCGCACGCACCGGGGACGGCGGCGGCCATGACGAGCTCCGAACCCAGCGAGGTGCTGCAGCCGCGTGCCGAGCAGATCCGGAAGCAGACCGGCGTGGACCTCATCGTCGCGTACTCCCCGGAGGGGATCCGCTTTACGCACCCCGACCCTGACCTCATCGGGGAGCGCGTCCTCGGCACCGGCAAGGTACCGAAGCAGGCCTATACGGAGATAGACGAGACCACCGAGGGGCTCTCCGTGCTCTCGCTGGTCCCCGTCACCACGGCTGACGGCACGGCTGTCGGCACGGTGGGGGTCGGGATCACCGTCCAAAGCGTGAGCACCGTGGTGCACCGCCAGCTCCCGGCCCTGCTGGGGGGCGCGGCGGTCGTGCTCGCGCTGGGCGCCGCCGGCTCGGCGCTGGTGGGCAGGCGGCTGCGGCGGCAGACCCGCAATCTGGACCCCGCCGAGATGGCCCGTATGTACGAGCACCATGACGCGGTCCTGCACGCGGCCCGGGAGGGCGTGCTCATCGTCGGGGAGGACGGCCGGCTGGTGCTGGCCAACGACGAGACGCGGCGGCTGCTCAGGCTGCCCGCGGATGCGGAGGGGCGCAGCATCACCGAGCTGGGCCTGGACGAGGACCTCGTCGCGCTGCTGACCTCCGGCCGCAGTCCCACCGATGAGCTGCACCCGGCCGGGGAGCGGCTGCTGGCCGTCAGCGTGCGGTCGACCGGCCCATACGGCGGTCTGCCCGGCAGCGTGGCGACACTGCGGGACACCACCGAACTGGAGGCGCTCGCCGTCCGGGCCGAGGCGGCGCGGACGCGGCTGAAGCTGCTGTACGACGCCAGTGTGCGGATCGGCACCACTCTCGATGTGGTGCGCACCGCCGTGGAGCTGACGGAGGCGGCCGTCCCGCGGTTCTCCGACTTCGCCAGCGTCGATCTGCTGGACCCCGTACTGCACGGCGAGGAGCCGGTGGGGCTGGAGATGCGCCGGATCGCCCTCAGCGGCATCCGGGGCGACCACCCCCTCTATCCGCTCGGCCGGCCGATCAGCATCGCGCCGAACACCCCGCAGGCATTCGGCTTCGCGAGCGGCCGGACGGAGCTGGAGGCGGAGCTGCCGGCGTTCTCCGGATGGCAGGAGCAGGACCCCGCACTGGCCGAGGAGATCGTCGGCTATGGCATCCACTCCCTGATCACCGTGCCCGTCCGGGCCCGGGGCATCATCCTCGGCATGGCCTCCTTCTGGCGCTCGGGGAAGCCCGAGCCCTTCGACGAGGAGGACGTCTCCCTCGCCGAGGAGCTGGTCGCCCTCGCGGCGGTGAGCATCGACAACGCCCGCCGCTTCACCCGCGAGCACACCATGGCCGTCACGCTGCAGCACAGCCTGCTGCCCAGCGGGCTGCCCGACCAGGACGCCCTGGAGATCGCCCACCGCTACCTGCCCGCCAAGGCGGTGGGCGGCGACTGGTTCGACGTCATCCCCCTGCCGGGTGCCCGGGTCGCCCTGGTGGTCGGCGATGTGACCGGCCGCGGTCTGCAGGCCGTGGCCACGATGGGCCGGCTGCGCACCGGCATCCACAATTTCGCCGCCCTGGACATGGCCCCCGACGAGCTGCTGGCCGGCCTGGACGATCTGGTCATCCGGACCGACGAGAACCAGCCCGCCGTCGGTGACAGCGCCCAGATCACCGGGGCCACGTGTCTGTACGCCGTCTACGACGCGGTCACCGGCCGCTGCACCCTGGCCCGGGCCGGTCACCCCGGGCCCGCCGTGATCCGCCCCGACGGCACCGTGGACTTCCCCGAGATCCCCGCCAGCCCGCCGCTGGGCCTGGGCGGCCTGCCCTTCGAAACCGCGGAGCTGCAACTGCCCGAAGGGAGCAGGCTGGTCCTGTTCACCGACGGCCTCATCGCGGGCCCGGACCGGGACATCGGCACCGGCCTGGACCGGCTGCGCGGCGCGCTGTCCGGCGTGGGGGCGGAGCCGAGCCCGGAGGCAACCTGCCAGGCGGTGGTCGCCACCATGCCGCCCGCCGAACGCAGCGACGACATCGCGCTGCTGGTGGCCCGCACCCGGCTGCTGGACCCGGGCCGGGTCGCCCACTGGGAGGTGCCGAACGATCCCGCGGAGGTCGGCCGGGTACGCGCCTCATGCGCCCGGCAGTTGGAGGAATGGGGGCTGGACGGGGTGAGGTTCACCACCGAGCTCATCCTCAGCGAGCTGATCACCAATGCCATCCGGTACGGCTCCGAGCCCATCCGGGTGCGGCTGCTGCATGACCGCAGCCTGATCTGCGAGGTGTCCGACGGCAGCAGCACCTCACCGCATCTGCGACGGGCGGCCACGACGGACGAGGGCGGACGGGGTCTGTTCCTGGTCGCCCAGATGGCGCAGCGGTGGGGGACGCGGCACACGGCCGGTGGAAAGATCATCTGGGCCGAGCAACTCCTGCGTCCCGGCTCGGCGGACGGCGCGGACGGCGCGGAGGGCGCCGGACTGCCGGCCATGTGGGACGACGTACCTGCCCTGTGAGGGCACGCGGATCGCGGCGACGGCCCGCGCGTGGACGTTCCGGATCGGGTACGGAACGGGTACGGATCGGGTACGGGCTGGTCACCGCGGGTATGCGGTGAAGATCGCCCTGCCGCTGCCGTGGCCCACGTAGGGTGCGAGGGGTGGCTTCTCTTTTCCCCGCACTGCACGCGGGTTCGGACCGTACGGCCGTGCGCTTGGGCGACCGGTCGCTGACCTACGCCGAGCTGGCCGCCGCAGCGGGCGCGCTGGCCGCCCGGATCGCGGGCGCGGAGGGGGGTGCGGGTGCCGGCCACGGCGGGGGCGGTGCGCGGGGTGCGCGCCGGGTCGCGGTCTGGGCCACGCCGACCCTGGAGACCGCCGTCGGCGTGGTGGCCGCGCTGCTGGCCGGCGTCCCCGCCGTACCTCTGAACCCCAAGACCGGCGAGCGCGAGCTGGCGCACATCCTGACCGACAGCGCCCCGGCGCTGGTGCTGGCCGAGCCTGGCGCGGAACTGCCGCCGCTGCTGGGCGAGTTGGCCCGTACCGACGTCGTGGTCGAGACCCCCGGGCCGGCCGTGCCGCTGCCGCCGGAACCCTCCCCCGAGTCCGCCGCCCTGATCGTCTACACCTCCGGCACCACCGGCCCGCCCAAGGGGGCGGTGCTGTCCCGCCGCGCGATCGCCGCGTCCCTGGACGCGCTGGAGGACGCGTGGCAGTGGACCGCGGACGACGTCCTGGTCCACGCGCTGCCGCTGTTCCATGTGCACGGGCTGATCCTGGGCATCCTCGGTCCGCTGCGCCGCGGCGGCTCGGTACGGCATCTGGGCCGGTTCACCACCGAGGGTGTGGCGCGCGAGCTCGCGGGCGGCGGGACGATGCTGTTCGGCGTGCCGACGATGTACCACCGGCTGGCCGAGTCGGCCGGTTCCGACCCGGAGCTGGCCAAGGCGCTGGCAGGCGCGCGGCTGCTGGTCTCCGGCTCGGCCGCGCTGCCGGTCCACGACCACGAACGGATCGCGGCAGCCACGGGCCGCCGGGTGATCGAGCGGTACGGCATGACGGAGACGCTCATGCTGTGTTCGATCCGGGCAGGTATCGGCGCCGACGGCGAAGCCGCCTCTCGCGGGACGGTCGGGGTGCCGCTGCGGGGTGTGGAACTGCGGCTGGTCGACGAGGCGGGGGCCGAGGTCACCGCGTACGACGGCGAGACGATCGGCGAGATCCAGGTGCGCGGGCCGAACCTCTTCACGGAGTACCTGGGCCGTCCGGACGCGACGGCGGCGGCCTTCGATCACGGCTGGTTCCGTACGGGTGACATGGCGACCCGTGATCCGGACGGCTCTGTACGCATCGTGGGCCGCAAGGCGACGGACCTGATCAAGAGCGGCGGCTACAAGATCGGCGCGGGCGAGATCGAGAACGCGCTGCTCGACCATCCGGGCGTGCGCGAGGCCGCGGTGACCGGCGAGCCGGACGACGACCTGGGCGAGCGGATCGTCGCCTGGGTGGTGCCGGTGGATCCCGGACTCCCGCCGTCGGCGGAGGAGTTGGCCGCGCATGTGGCCGGACAGCTCGCCCCGCACAAGCGGCCGCGCACGGTCCGCTTCCTGGAGGCGCTGCCCCGCAACGACATGGGCAAGATCATGAAGCGGGCCCTCCATGTCTGACGGCACGACGGCCCGCGAGGCCATTGCCGTCGTCGCCGACGGCTTCACCGAACTCCCCGCCCCGGTCCGGCACGCGCCGCAGCCGGACGGGCCGCTGGCCTGGGCGGGGTACGACGCGTCGCGCGCCCGCGCGGAGGAACGGACCGGGGAGCGGGAGTCCGTCGTCTGCGGCACCGCGGTGATCGGCGGCCGGGCGGCCGTGCTGATCTCCTTCGAGTTCGGATTCCTGGGCGGCTCGCTGGGCGAGCGGACCGGCGACCGGCTGGAGGCGGCGTACACGCATGCGCGTGAGCACCGGCTCCCCCTCGTCTCGCTCGTCGCCACGGGCGGCAGCCGGATGCAGGAGGGCATGCTCGCCCTCACCCAACTCCAGCGCGTGGCCCGGCAGTCGGCGCTGCTGCGCGCGGCGGGGCTGCCGCAGATCTCCGTACTCCGCGATCCGACGACGGGCGGGGGCTGGGCCACCCTCGGCGCGGGCGCGGATGTGATCCTGGCGCTGTCCGGCGCGCAGATCGGCTTCGCCGGCTCCCGGGTCCGCCCGCCGGACGCCGACCCGGCGGCGTACAGCGCGGCGGGCCAGCTGGCCGCGGGCCAGGTCGACGCGGTGATACGCCCGGACGAGCTGCGCGGCACCCTGGCGAACTGGCTGACCCTGCTGACCGGCGGCACCACGCCGGCGTCGCCCGAAGCCCGCCCGACCGAGCGGGCCGAGGGGCATGCGGCACCGGGCCACGCGCCGGAGGACCCTGCGGCACCGGGGCACGCGCCGGAGGGCCCGCCGGGACCGGGCCACGCGCCCGCGGGGCACCACCCGCCGGAGCACGTACCCTCAGGCGACGCGGCACCGGGCCACGCGCCGGAGGGCCCGCGTGGACCGGGTCACGCGGCGGACGGACCTTCGGGACCGGGGCGCACTCCGGAAGGCCCGCCGGGACCGGGACGCACACCGGAGGGCCCGCCGGGACCGGGGCGCGCGCCGGAGGGTCCGCCGGCGCCGGGCCACGCGCCCGCGGGGCACCCGCCGCCGGAGCATGCGATGCCCGCAAGCCCGCCGGCCTCCCGCGAGGCGCTGGTGGCGGGTGGGCCGTGGGAGCTTCCGGTGCCTCCTGGTGCGTTGGGGGCCGTCGCGTTGCCCCGTACCGGGTGGGAGGCCGTACAGCAGGCCCGCGCGGCCGGGCGGCCGCGGGCACAGGCCTACCTGGACGCGTACTTCGACCTCCGGCTGCCCGTCGCCGGGGACCGGTGCGGCGGCACCGACGCCGGCATGCTCTGCGGCTTCGGCCTACGCGGGGGCCGCAGCATCGCGTACGCCGCCCAGTGCGGCACCGCGACCCTGCCGGCCGGCTACCGCACCGCCGCCCGGCTGATCCGGCTCGCGGACCGGCTCGGCATCCCCGTGCTCACCCTGGTCGACACCCCGGGCGCCGCCAACGACGCGGAGGCGGAGCGCAGCGGCGCGGGCGCCGCCATCGCCGACGTCTTCGCTGCCGTGGCCTCCGCCCGCATCCCGGTCACCACCCTGCTCATCGGCGAAGGCGGATCGGGTGGGGCACTGGCACTGGCCGCCCACGGCAACACCTGGGTGACGCCGGACAGTTACTTCTCCGTCATCGCCCCGGAGGCGGCGGCCGCGA
The DNA here is from genome assembly GCF_053763515.1 of Streptomyces mabaensis. NCBI lineage: Bacteria > Bacillati > Actinomycetota > Actinomycetes > Kitasatosporales > Streptomycetaceae > Streptomyces > Streptomyces mabaensis. The sequence continues at coordinate 61,797 of NZ_JBSOPZ010000009.1, read as the reverse complement.
TCCTCAAGCGCGCGCCGGCCGACGCCCCCGCCACGGCGGACCAACTGCGCCTGCGCCCGCAGGATCTGGTGGAACTGGGCGTCGCACGGGGGATCGTCGGACCGGCAACGTAGGGGCCGATCAACACATTGGCTCATTACCGGCGTTGCAGACAGCCGTGGATGATCCGCCTCCGCGTGACGCCGTGCCGCCTCCCGCGCGGTCACCCGCCCGCCGACCTGCGGGAGGCGGCGGCAACGTTGTCGCGATGCCGGCCGCAACCCCGGCTTCCGTGGCGCGCGGACCGGTACGACCAGAAAGCCTCTGGAGCCCCGGCCGCCCCGTCACTAGCGTTTGGGGCGCTCCGGACAACCGCGGAGTTTCGTGATCAGAAGGGAACACGATTCCTGTGCGCACGAGAACCACATTGACCGTTGCCGCCACCGCCGGTGCCCTGGCCGTCATGGGTCTGGCCAGCCCGACCTCCGCCTCGGCGGCGCCGACCGCGCCGACCGCACTCGAGGCCACCATCGCGTCCGAGGCGAAGCAGGCCGGGCTCAGCAAGAGCGAGGTCGCCGGTCTGCAGAAGCAGATCGACCAGCAGCTCGCCACCACCCCCGGCGGCAAGCAGATCGGCGTCAACCAGGTCGCCTGGCGGGGCGGCAAGGCCGTCATGACCTTCCCGTTACCCGGTGAGAAGCAGGCCCGCGCGGCCGGCGAGGCCGCCGGACCGCTTGGCACGCCCAACTGCCGCTACCTCTGGACCTGTCTGTACGAGCACTCCAACTATGACGGCCGCCGTCTGACCTGGTCGGACTGCAACTTCGAGAACCTCGCCAACTGGGGCTTCAACGACCAGACCACCTCCTGGCACAACAACCAGTCGCGCGGCACCCGGACCACCGTCTACAACTGGACGGGCACTGCCTGGGCCGTTTTGTGGGCGTCCACCGCCCCGTCGTCCTCCTCCAATGTCGGCGCCGCCAACAACGACAAGGCCGACGGCCTGTGGGTCTGCTGACCGCCTGAACCGTCCCCTCCCCGCGCCGACCCCTCCTACGCCCCCCAGGAGCGGCATGCGCGACACCGGCCCTCACGGCCCGCCTCCCCGCGGACGTGGGGGCCGGTGCTCTGTCATGTCGAGGAGTCAGGAGCCCTGCCGCGGCGGCAGGGTGACGCTCAGCCGATACAACCGGGTGATCTGCTGCGGCAGTTCGTTGTCATCGCTGACCAGGAGCAGTCGCAGCCGGCCCCGGCCGTGTCCGCCGGTGATCACCATGCCTTCGATGTTGTCGACCAGGGCGTGGTTCTGCGGGAGCTTCGACGGCGCCCCGAGCGTCGGGCAGGTGTCGAAGTCGGTGAGCAGCGTCTTGCGCATCAGCCGCACGTCCGGTGCCGCTCCGCCGAGGCGCTCGACCCGGCCGGTGTCCGTGGCGCCGCGCCAGTCGGCCACGTACAACCGGACGACGATCGCGAACTCCCTGGTGAAGCCGCGTTCGAGGACGAGCAGGCGGCCATCCCGGGTGGGCGCCACCTCGACCAGGCCCAGGCCCCGGTCCACGGCATAGCCGTACTGCTCCGCGGGCGCGAACCGCCCGCCTCCCCGCCGCTCCCAGGTCTGTACGCGCTGCAGCGTCCGGCCGTCGGCGTCCGCGCCGTCCCCTTCCAGCGGTCCCTCCAGGCCGGCGACGAGCGTACGACCGCCGGGGAGGAGGGTGAGGCTCTCGAAGGTCTGGTTCTGCCGGGCCCGGCCCGCCGGGGCGACCCGCAGGGCGTCGGGTACGGGGAGCTGCTCCAACTGCCGCCCCGTACGGCTGTACCGGCGGATGGAGGGGTCCGTCTCGGAGGTGACGAGGTACGTGCCGTCCCGGTCGACGGCGATGCCCTCGGAGTCCACGGGAGCGCCGTTCTCGTCGGCCAGCGGCACCAGGCCGGTGGCGCCGGCATCCGGAGTCCGTCCGTTCCGTACGCCGAGGTGGAAGAGCACCGAGCGGTCGGAGACGGCGGCGACGGAACCGTCGCGGTCCACGGCGAGGCCGGAGAGCCCGCCGACCAGGCGGCCCCCGGTGGTGGTCTTGTCGAGGCTGTCGGAGAAGCCCGTCACGGACACGTACGGCGAACAGGCGTGGTCCGCAGGAGCGGTGGGCGTGGCGCCCGTCGCGACACCGGGCTGGACGACGGTGGCGGTCAGCGCGGTGACGGACGCAACTGCGGTGGTGACGAGGGCACGAAGGCGCACGGCGAACCTCTTCGGGTCGGCAGACGGGGGGACAACCTCCGAATAGTCATATGCCTAACCGAAAGCAATGGGAAGAGCGCCGCCCGCCCGCGTCAAGGCTGCTGCCTGCCGGTGCCGGTCAGGGCTGGGGGGACCTCGCGTCGTACTGGGCGAAACCTCGCCAGCGCATCGCGAGCAGCCCGACCGCGACGACACAGGCGATTCCGCCGCCGGTCACGGCCACGCCCGGCGAGGTGAGATCGGCGGCCGCGCCGGCCAGGAAGTCACCGAGCCGGGGGCCGCCGGCGACCACCACGATGAAGACGCCCTGCAGCCGGCCGCGCATCTCGTCCGGGGTCGCGGCCTGGAGCATGGTGGAGCGGAACACCATGCTGATGGTGTCCGCGCACCCGGCAAGGGCGAGGAAGAACAGTCCGAGCCAGAGGTTGCGGGTGAGCCCGAAGACCGCGACGGCCGTCCCCCACGCGGCGACGGACAGCAGGATCGCCAGGCCGTGCCGGCGTATCCGCCCCTGCCAGCCGGAGAACACCCCGCCGAGCAGCGCCCCGACGGCGGGCGCGGCGACCAGCAGCCCGACGGTCTTCGCGTCGCCGCCGTACCAGAGCACGGCCACGGCCGGGAAGAGGGCGCGGGGGTGGGCGAGGACCATCGCGCACATGTCGCTGAAGAAGGTCATCCGCAGATTGGGCCGGGTGGCGAGGAAGCGCAGCCCGTCCACGACGGATGCCCGGCGCTTCGGTCCCTCTCCCCGCTCCGGCCGCATCGAGGGGAGCCGCCACATCGCGTACAGCGCGGCGCTGAAGGCGACGGCGTCGACGAGGTACGCGGCCTGGTAGCCCCAGAGGCCGACAATGAGCCCGCCGAGCATCGGGCCGATCATCATGCCCGAGGTGGTCGTCATCGAGCCGAGCGCGTTGGCGGCGGGCAGCTGCTCGGGCGGCAGGAGCTTGGGGATCATCGAGCTGCGGGCCGGGGAGTTCAGCGCCCCGCAGACCGCTTGCAGCGCAACGACCGTGTAGAGGAACCACACCCGGTGGAAGTCGGCCAGGGCGGCCGCAGCGAGGCCCACCGAGAGCGCCGCGGCCCCGGCGGAACTGGCCAGCCCGAGCTTGCGGCGGTCCACGGTGTCGGCGATGGCGCCGCCGTACAGTCCGAACGCGACGAGCGGGACGAGCGAGCACAGCCCGACCAGGCCGACGGAGAAGCTGGACCGGGTGATGTCGTAGACCTGAAGCGACACGGCGAGGGCGGTCATCGCCTGCCCGACCCAGGAGATGGTGCCGCCGAACCAGAGCCTCCGGTAGTGCGGTGAGGTCCGCAGCGGCGTCAGGTCGGCGAATATCCGGGGCCGCGGCCGGGCACTGCCGCCCGCACCGCCGCCGCCGTCCGTATTCTCGCCGTCCGGTCCGTCGCGCTTGTCCTGAGAGGTCGTCTGGGTCACACGGGATGCTAACCGCCGGATCAGCCTACTTGGGCCCGCTGGGGCTACTGCGCGGTAGCGAGCGCCGTCGGCAGCGCATGGGCGGCGTGAGCCGCGTGGGCGCCCCGGGACGGCTGGCGCGACAGAGTCGTCGGCCCGGTGGGCAGGCAGGACTGCAGCGCGGCGAGCAGCCGCTGGACGTCCTCGTGCGGCCGGACGACGAGCCGCAGGAACTGGCTGCTGCTGCCCAGCTTGTTCCCGCATTCGCGGATGAAGACGCCGTGCTCGGTGAGCAGCCGGTCGCGCAGCGCGGCCCCGTCGACTCCGTCGGGCAGCTTCACCAGGAGGAAGTTGCCCTGGGAGAGGAAGACCGTGAGGCCGGGCACCGCCGCGAGCGCGAGGGACATGTTGGCGCGGTCGCGGGCGAGCAGGGCCAGGCTCTGGCGGTACTCCACTCCGTACTCCTTGAGCATGAAGACCACGCTCTCGGCAAAGGAGTTGAGGTTCCACTTGGGCAGGGCCCGGCGGACGGTCGCGGCGAGGGCGGGGTTGGCCACGAGGTAGCCGAATCTGATGCCGTGGAGACCGAAGTTCTTGCCGAGGCTCTTCAGGACGATGACGTTGGGACGGAGGGCGGCCTCGTCGGCGACGGACGGGGCGCGCTCGCCGTCCACGAAGTCGATGAACGACTCGTCGACCACCACCAGATCGAGGTCGGCCAGCTCGTCGAGCAGCCACAGCACCTGATGGCGGCGGAGAAAGCCCCCGTCGGGATTGTTCGGGTTGCAGATGACGGCCACCCGGGAGCCGCGGCGGCGGATGAACCGGACGTAGTCCTGGGGATCGAGGGCGAAGTCGTGCTCCTCGTGCAGCGGGAACATGTCCACGCGCTTGCCGGTCTCCAGGGGCTGGTCGGTCCAGCGGCCGAAGGTGGGGACGGGAACCGCGAGACTCTCGCGGACCAGAAGGTGGTCGATCCAGGTGATCAGCTCGGTGGAGCCGTTGCCCATGGCGACGGTCTGCGGATTCAGCCCGAGTACGGCGCACAGCTCGGCGGTGACGGTGTCCGCGTCGCTCGGGTAGTACTTCAGGATCGACTCCAGCGACCCCTGCATCCGGGCGAACATCTCGGGGGTGGGGAAGTAGGGGTTGCAGGGGATGCAGAAGTCGACCCGGTCGACGGGCGGTTCGGCCACCCGGTACGGGTCCTGCCGGTCGGACTGGGGCGACTCGGGCCCCGGAACGAGGCGGTTGAGCATGGCCCAGGACGGACTGTGCGCGGTGCTGTGCAGCTGGGACACGGCGGGAGGTCTCCTTACGGTCTTACTTGCCGTCTTACGGTCTTGCGGTCGGCGGCCTTACGGTCGGGGCTTCGGTGCTCAGCGCGGGCGGCGCCGGAGCAACAGGGCCGCGCCCACCGCGGCGCCGACCAGTACCACCGCACCGCCTGCGAGCAGCGGGACGAGGGCGACGCGCGGCGAACCGGCGGCGGCCGCCGGCTCGGTACGGGGCTCGCCCGACGGCGGCTGCCCGGCCCCGGGCGGCGGGGTCGGGGCAGGCGCCGGCGGCGGGGTCGGGGCAGGAGTCGGCGGCGCCGGCCGCGATGCGCTTCCCGCGCCGGCCGCCTCCGGGAAGACCACGTCGGAGCACGAGTAGTAGGTGTCCGGGGTGTCCGTGTTCCGCCACACCGTGTACAGCACATGGCGGCCCGTCAGCCCCTCCGGGAGGATGCCGGTGATCCGGTACGCACCATCCGCAAGCTCCGGATCGGTGGCCGTGGCGAACGGCTCCGCCGTCAGATCCGCCCACCGCAGCGGCCTGGCCGGATCGTGGCCCTCCTCGGTGAGGTAGAGGCTGAACGTCCCCCGGTGCGCGATCGTCGACCGGTACGTGAGCGTGAAACGGCCCCCGGCGGTCAGCTCGGTCGCGGGCCAGTCGGCCCGCGCGAGGTCCAGCCCCCGGTACGCGTCAATGCCCGCGCTGCACAGTTTCCCGTCGGGCACGGCCTCGCGGTCGCGGCCGCCGACTCCCGCCACCCGCAGGTTGTCCCAGGCGTCGAAGCCCCGCCCCCCGTTCGCCACGACGGCCGCGCGGCAGGCCGCCGTCTCCTGGTACTCCCCCTCGGGGCCGCACGCGGAGACCCGGCTGACGGGATCGGTGGGCGCCCCGTGCGCGGACGCGGGCCCGGCCGCCAGTCCCGTGAGCAGCAGCGGTACGGCACCGGCGAGCGCGGCGGTGGCGGTGCGATGGGCGGTCATCCGTGGCAGACCTCCTTGGTGGGCCCTGGTGGGACTTGGCGGGCCGTGGCGGGCCCGGCAGCCTGCCGTGTACTACGGCCCGGCCGGGCCGGCCGTTCAACGGGAGCGGCGGCCGGCTCCGCCCGCAGTCACCCGGTCGCGGGTTTCTGCTGCGGTTTCGTCGTTCCCGCGGTCTCCTGGAGTCATGGCAGACCATCCCCTGATCCAGTTCACCAACGAGCTCATGCGCCTGACCGACGATCTCGACCAGTCGACCGCCGCCGACTTCGTCCAGCGCGTGTACGACGCCGGCCGGGAAGCCGGGCTGAAGGAGAAGGGCCTCGAAAGCCCGCCGTGATCCGGCGCCCCTGAACCGGACGGCGACTTCGCCCGTATGGAAGGAGGGCTCCTCCCACACGGGCCCCGGCTCGGGTGACGAGTTGCCGGAACGACTTGGGGGCCACGGATGAGGCACGCACGACGCAGGCTGCAGCGGATCGCGCAGCTGGCGTCCGTCGCCGGACTGCTCTGCGGCGGGCTGATGACGGCGAACGCCACGGCCGGTGAGCCCTCCACCCCGAGAACCGGCACCGCCCGAACCAGCGCCGCCCCGTACGACGACCTGGGCGCGCGTCTCGTCTCCCGGCTCGGCACCTCCCGTACCGCGGGCAGCTGGATGGGCTCCGACGGGCGCCCGGTCGTCGCGGTGACCGACACGGAGGCTGCGGCGGAGGTCCGGCGGGCGGGGGCCCGCCCCGAGGTCGTCCGCCACAGCATGCGCCAACTCCGCTCGGCCACCGACACCCTGCGCGCGGCCCCCCGGGTGCCGGGCACGGCCTGGGTGGTGGACTACGCGTCCAACAAGGTCCTGGTGCGCGCCGACAGCACGGTCTCGTCCGCCGACTGGTCCCGCATGTCCGGCCTCGCCGCCGAGATCGGCGGCTTCGTGGAGATGCACCGGACCGCCGGCTCACTCACGCCCCGGCTCAACGGCGCCGAACCGATCGTCGCCCGCACCGGCCGGTGCTCCGCGGGCTTCAACGTGACCGACGGCCGGCAGACCTTCGTCCTCACGGCCGGGCACTGCGGGCCCGTCGGCACCACCTGGTTCGAGGACTCGCAGGACAACGATCAGGTCGGCAGCACGATCGCCAGCAACTTCCCCGGTGGGGACTTCGCTCTCGTCCAGTACCGGGACGACGACGCCCCCAACGGAACCAACGTCGTGAACATCGGCGGCGGCCAGGGCGTGCGGATCACCGCGGCCGGCGATCCCGTCGTGGGCCAGCAGGTCTTCCGCAGCGGCAGCACCACCGGCCTGCGCTCGGGCAAGGTGACCGCGCTGAACGCGACGGTCAACTACCCGGGCGGCACGGTCACCGGCCTGATCGAGACGACGGTCTGCGCCGAGCCGGGGGACAGTGGGGGCCCGCTGTTCGCGCAGGGTACGGCGCTCGGCGTGACCTCGGGCGGCAACGGCGACTGCACCACCGGGGGGCTCACGTACTTCCAGCCGGTGACCAAGGCGCTGGCGGCGCTCGGGGTGCGGATGGCCGACGGCGGCACCGCCTCCGGAGCCGGTGGCGGCGCGGCACCGGCCCCCGGGGCGCCGGCCCCCGGGGCACCCGCCCCTCCCGGACCCGCAGGCTCATCACCGGTCGCCCCCGGGGCCGTTACCCCACTCGTACCGGAAGCGCCGGACGCATTGGCGACACTCACCGGCATCCTCAGCCCCCGGACGATCGCACCGGGCCTGGTGGTCATCACCCTCAGTCTTCTCGGGCTGATGGCCGGCCGCCTGTTCCGGTCGGCCCGGGAGCGCAGGCTCTACCGCAGCCGCTACGCCGGGAGCTGGGGCTGAGGACAGCCCGCCGTCCCCCATCACGGGCCGCGCATCCGACCGCGTAACCGGCCCGGCAGCGGGGTACGACGTACCCACGCGTTCCCGTGGGGCAGGGCGCGGACGGCGGGCGGGTGAGCGTCCCCGGGGTGCCCGGGCAGGGTGGGGGAACCGAGCGGCGTGACGAAGGCGCTGGTCATCGGGGCGGGTGAGTTCAAGGCCGGCCGTGGGGGAGAGTTCGACCCGGGCCGGTCGCCGAGCCACGGGTTCCGTCCGCTGAAGTCCGTCGCTCCGGCGGTCGAGGAACTGGCTCGGGCGCTGGCCCGGCTGACGGATGTGAGCGTCAGCGGCGGCGGTCCCGTTCTGCATCCCGACCTGGCCGGCGCCGAGAGCGCCTGGCGCTGCGCCGTGGCGGAGGCGGACGGCGATGCGCTGGTCGTCCACCTCGCGGGGCACGGGCTGCCGGCCCCCGGTGGCGACGACCGTACGTCCCTGTACATACCCGTGCACGGCAGCGAGCGCCGGCGGCTGCCCGGAACCACGGTGCGGGTGCATCAGTGGCTGGAGGAGATCGAGCACACACCGGGCGCGCCGCCCACCCTCTTCCTGATCGACGTGTGCGGCGGCGGCCGTGCCGCCCTCCATCAGCTGATGCACAAGCTGAGCGGTGACGACCGCAAGGCGTGGGTCATCGCCGCCTGCACGCCCGACGAGAAGGCGTACGGAGCCCGGTTCACCCGGGCCGCCGTCGCGGTCCTGCGGCGCCTGCGGGAGGGCAGGCTCGACGTCTCCCCCGCCCTGACGCACGTACCGGTGGAAACCCTGGCCGCCGAGATCGACCGGGAACTGGCCGCGCTCGTCGCCCGGGAAGCGCGGACGTACGACCAGAGCGTGGTGGCGACCCCGCGGCTGGAGGCGTCTCTCACGCCGCCGCCGTTCTTCGTCAATCCCGCTCATGCGCACGGCCCGGCCGACCGGTTCCGCGGGCGCGTGGACGCGGCGCTGTGGGAGTTCGCCGCCGAGGCCGACCCCATGCTCGACCCGGTGCACTTCCTCAGCCGGGCCAGCGGCACCCAGCATCCGGAACGGCTCGCCCACGGCTGTCTGTTCACCGGCCGGCGGTCCCAACGGGCCCGGCTCACCCGCTGGCTGGAGAACACCGATGGCGGCGAGCCACCGCTGTTCGTACTGACCGGAAGCCCCGGCATCGGCAAGTCCGCCCTACTCGGGCTTCAGGTGTGCCTCGCCCATCCGCAACTGCGCGAGGTGGCGGGCGCGATACGTACCCGCATCCCGGTGGCGGAACGGCCTGCCGAGAACCCCCGGCTCGCCGCCGTGCACGCGCGCGGCCGCAGTGGCCGGCAGGTCCTGGCGTCCCTGGCCGGGCAGCTCGGTCTGGAACCGGATTCCGTACCGGAGTCCGTACCGGAACAGTGGACCGTGGAGGCCGTGCTCGGACAGCTCACGACCTGGCCCGAACCGGCGGTGCTCGTGGTCGACGCGCTCGACGAGGCGGCCAAGCCCGAGAATCTGCTGACCGACGTGCTGCTGCCGCTCGCCGCCGCCCGGCGTCCGGGATCGCCGGACGAGTCCGGCAAGGACGCACCGCTGTGCCGGGTGCTGATCGGCACGCGCCCGTGGTGGGACCGTTTCGCCGCGCTCCGCGAGGCCGTGTCCGCCTTCGGGCAGATGCTGGACCTGGACGCCGTGCCGCAGCCGGAGGTGACCCGGGACCTGTCCGGCTACCTCGACGAACTGCTGTGGAACGCCCCGGAGTACGGCGCGGACAGCGCGGCCCGGCGCGGCGTCGCCGAGTCGGTGGCGGCCGGCCTGCTGAAGGTCGGACAGGGCGGCGGCTTCCTCCTCGCCTCCCTGTTCGCCGACTACCTGGCGCAGCTGCCGGAACCGCTGACCGCCTCGGCGGCCGTCGCCCGGCTGCCCAAGGACCTGCCCGGCATGATGGAGCTCCATCTGTCCTCGCTGGCCGCCGACGACCCCTGGCTGCGGCCGGTACTCGCCGCGGTGGCCCACGCGTTCGGCGACGGCATGCCCCTGGACCTCGTCCACCGGGCCGCGCTCGCGCTCACGGCGGCCGGTGAGAGCGAGGACACGGCCGCCGCGCCCGTGCCGGAGGACACCCGGCGCGCGTTGACGGAAGCCGCGTTCTACCTGCGGACGACGGCCGAGACCGACGGCCGGCAGCTGTACCGCTTCTTCCACAACAGCCTGACCGAGTACCTGCGCGGCCATGCCCTGCGCAGCGACGCCTCGCCGGGCGCCGGCGGTGAGGACCCCGTCGAGCCGGCCCGGCGCATCGCCGCGGGGCTCCTCGCCGGCGTGCCCGGCCGGCCGGGCGCCCGGCTGTGGCGGCTGGCGCTGCCGTACCTGCGCCGCCACGCCATCGACCACGCGGCGCTCACCTCGGTGGACGACCTCCTGCTCGACCCCGGATTCCTCGTCCAGGCCGAACCGGCCACGCTCACCGCGCATCTGCACAGCGCCGAAAGCCCGCAGGCGCGTGTCCATGCGGCGATCTACCTGTCGGCGTCCGACCGCCAGCCGCGCTGGGACCAGCCGGAGACGCGCCGCCAACTGCTCGCCGTGGACGCCGTCCGCTGGGGGAACCAGCCGCTCGCCCGCGCGCTCGAAACCTCGGCCGCCGGGGCGGGCGGGCCCGGCGGGGCCCGGACCACCACCCGGTGGGCCACCAACTCGGCGATCCAGCCCGCCCTGCGCACCACCCTCGCACTCGGCGAACCGCTCCACGAGGACGCCGTGCCCCGGACGTTCGAGCTGGGCGGGCGCCCCCACATGCTGACCTCGGGCAGTCACGGCGTCACCCACGTCTGGGACGTGCTGGCCGCCCGGTTGCGTCATTCCCTGCGGCACGGCGACCACAGCCGGATGCTCGCGTCGGCGCGGCTGCCCGACGGCCGCGTCCTGGCCCTCACCGCCGACCCGCGTGCCGACGACGTGGTGCGCGTCTGGGACCTCGCCGACGGTACGCCCTGGCACGCGCTGTCCCACCGGCCGGGGGAACCCGGTATCCGGGTCCGGGTCGCGGAGACCGGCGGCCGGCCGTACGCCCTCACCACCCATCGCTCCGACGGGGACGTACGGGTGTGGGACCTGACGGACGGCACGCTCCGCGCGACGGTCGACCACGGCGCACCGGCTCCGTCGGCACGTCTGATCACGGCGGACGGCCGGGCGCTGCTCCTCACCTCCGACGCCTACAGCAGTTATGTGGCGGTGTGGGACGCGAGCGACGGCGCTCTGCTGCACATCCTGGACCAGGACAGAATCGGTCCGGAGCTGGCCCTGACGCGCATCGGCGGACGCCCGCACCTGCTCACCTCCGGCGGCCGGCAGATGAGGCTCTGGGACCTGGCCGACGGCAGTCTCCGGCACACCATGGGCAACAGTGGCCGGCTCAAGGACATGGGCATCACCAGCCACCAGTTCACGCCCCGCCTCGTGGACCTCCCCGACGGTCCGCTGGCGTTCACCGCTCACCCGAACCTGGTGGTGGTGTGGGACCTGGCCGAGGGCAGGCCGCTCCACGGGCTGGAGCACCATCTCGGCCTGAAAGCGCCGCAGGTGGTTCACATCGAGGACCGTCCGCACGCACTCACCAGCGGCTCACAGACGGACGGCCGGATCTGGACGTGGGACCTCAGCACCGGCGAGAAGCGCCACACGCTGCAGTACGGCAGCCGGGTGCGGCCGGTCGTCGTCGCGATCGACGGCCGTCCGCACGCGCTCACGGTCGGCACGAGGGACGTCGACGTGTCGGTCTGTGATCTTAACGACGGCGTCAGGCGGTCCGTACTGCGGCACGATCCGCAGTACGGACCGTGGACCACGGTGCTTGACCTCACCACCATCGACAGCCGCCCCCATGCCGTCACCAGCAGCCGCGGGAGCAGCCTGCTGCACGTGTGGGACCTCGTCACCGCCGAACAGCGGCACGAACTGCGCCACGACGGATTCACCTCGGCATCGGTGACCCACGTCGACGGACTCCCCCACGCCCTCACCCTGAACGCCAGTCCGGTGGGCGAGCTGCGCCTGTGGGACCTCACCGGCCGCACCGCGCGGCCCGAACCGATCGCCGACGACTGGGCGGACATCACCCTCGTCGAGTCGGACCGGGCACCGTGCGCTCTCGTGGTCAGCGACCGCAAGGGGAACCCGGCCGAACCGGACCCGTACAGCACGCTCCAGTGGTGGGACCTGGCCGAGGGGGCCCGGCGCTGGACGCTGCGGCTGGGCGCGGGAGCGGAGGTGGCCGCCGTCCACCGGATCGACGGCGAGCTGTGCGCCCTCACCACCAGCCGGCACACCGACGAGACCAGGGTCGAGCTGTGGTCCCTGCGCGACGGCACCCGTCTGCGCCACTTCGCCCACGACACCACCGGGCGGGTGGACATCGTCACCGTGAACGTCGCGGGCGACCTCTGTGCGCTCACCACCGGTGACGACGGCAGCGGGATCGTACGGCTGTGGGAGCTGCGCAGCGGTGCGCTGCGGCACACCTTCCACCACACCGGCCTGTGGCTGGACCTGCTCGCGACCGAGGACCCGGGCCGGCCGTACGCCCTCACCGTCGGCGACGAAGCCCTGGTCCGGGTCTGGGACCTGACCGACGGACAGCTGCGGCACACCCTCCCCCACCCGGGCACCGGGCGGGTCGAGGCGATGGTCGCGCACACCCCGTACGGGCCCCGGGCCCTGACGGTCAATCACGGGTCCGACAACCGGACGGTCAAGGTGTGGGACCCGGCCACCGGAGCCCTGCTGCACAGCCTGCCGCACCCCGCCCAGCCCCGGATGATCAGGACGACGGGAGGAGCGGACCGGCACTACCTGCTCACCTCCGCCCGCGACGGCGCGGCGAGCGGCGCGCTCCGGGTCTGGGGCCTGGCCGACGGATCGCACCGGGCGGCTCTGCGGCACAGCGACGCGGGCGCCGTACGGGTGGTGCCGGCGGACATCGACGGCCGTCCGCATCTGCTCACCCTGAGCGCCGGTGAGCAGAAGGAAGGGCTCGTACGCGTCTGGAACCTCGCCGACGGGGCGCTGCGCTGCACCCTGCGGCACGGTCGCGGCCGGGTGACCGCCCTGGTCACCGAGGTCGCCGGCCGCCCCTGCGCGCTGACCTCCGGCCCGGCCGCGGGCGGAGCGAAGCTGTGGGACCTGCGGGACGGCAGTCTCACGGCCGTACTCGACCACGCCGTCGACCAGCGGGCCGGCGGAACCGTGGGCATGGCGACGGCGTGGATTGCCGGGCGCCCGCACCTGCTGACGCACGGCGGCACCGGACTCGTCCGTCTGTGGGACCTGACCGCTCCCGGCCGCCCGGTGACGGAGGTGTTCCTGCCCGAACCGGTGCACGTCGTGGAGGCCTGCGCCTCGGGCTTCCTCGCCGGTTTCGGCTCGGACGCCGCTTTCGTCCTGTGGCCCTCGTCCGAAGACGACTGAAGACGGCTGAAGACACGTGAGAAACGACGAACGGAGAGTGGAGAGCCAGTGAGCGACGTACCCGTGATCGCGGTCCACGGCATCGGCAACTACCAGACGGGCCTCAGCCCGACCGAGGCGGCCGCGTTCCTGGCCCGCGAATGGCAGCCGCGACTGGCCCGCGGCTACCGCTCCGGCGGTCTGATCCATCTCCCGGTGCCCCGCCTCGGCGTCGCGTACTACGCGGATCTGCTGGCCGACGAGGACGCGCAGTACGACGACGCCATGGACCTGGCGGATCTGTCCGAGGAGGAAGCGGCCCTGGCCTGGACGCTGTTGCGCTCCGCGGGCGTCCCCGACCCAGCGGTGGAGGACGAGGAGCAGGGCTGGGCCACGGCACCGCTGCGCCAGGCGCTGGGCTGGCTCGCGGGGAAGCGCAGTACGCCGGTGGAGGTACTGACCCGGGCCGTCGTGGCGTTCGTCCGGGAGGTCCACTGCTACCTCAGCCATCCCGAACGCCGCCGCAAGGCGCGCGCCGCCGTGGCCGACGCCGTCCGGGCGGCGCGGCCGCGCGTGCTGCTCGCCCACTCGCTGGGCTCGGTGGTGGCGTACGAGGCGCTGCACGCCCATCCCGACCTGAGCGTGGACCTCTTCGTCACCCTCGGCTCGCCCCTGGGACTGCCGAGCGCGGTGTTCGACGTACTGGAACCGGGGCCGGCCGGCGGCCGGGGCACCAGGCCGCCGGGCGTCGGCCGCTGGTACAACCTGGCCGACCCTGGGGATCTGGTGGCGGTCCCGAGGCTGCTGGGCAACCGGTTCCCCGTCGACCACCACGACGAACCGGTCATCGGGCGGGTCGACTTCCACACGCTGGGGAGCTATCTCGCCGAGGGCCTGACCGCGGTCGCCATCGCTCCGTACGCGGCCGAGGCCGGCTGACCGGGCGTCGCCCGGCGCGCCGCTCAGCCGATGACCGGGCTGCGGCGCTCGACGAGCAGGACGTCGCGCCACACGCCGTGATGGCGCCCGACCCGCTCGCGTGTGCCGATGGTCCGGAACCCGGCGCGCCGGTGCAGGGCCAGACTGGCGCTGTTCTCCGGGAAGATGCCCGACTGGATCGTCCAGATCCCGGCCGCTTCGGTCGACGCGGCCAGGGCGTCGAGCAGCAGGCGGCCCACGCCCTGCCCCCGGGCCCCGGGGGCGACGAACACCGAATGCTCGACCACTCCCGTGTACACGCACCGGTCGGAGACCCCGGTGACCGCGGTCCAGCCGAGCACCCGCTCGCTGCCGGCGGCGAGGGCGACGAGGCGGTGCTCCGTGAGCTTCGCCGCGTCGAACGCCTCCCACGTGGGAGCGGCCGTCTCGAACGTGGCGTTGCCCTCGTCGATCCCTGCCTGATAGATCGCCAGAACCTGCTCGGCGTGGCCGGCCGTGAGCGCCCCGACGACCACCTCGTTGTTCGACATGCGTCTATGTTGACACATGTCGAACCATCTCCCCCGGGCCGGGCCCTGGCGCGTCGGACGGGCCCCGGGCCCGCCGGGCACTACCCTCCGGAGAAAGCAAAGGCCGCAGGTGAAAACGATTCTTCACCTGCGGCATGGTGTGGGGCGGGTGGGACTCGAACCCACGGCCGACGGATTATGAGTCCGCTGCTCTAACCGGCTGAGCTACCGCCCCTAACGGCGCGTCGCGCACATTTGTGCGCGCCGTCTGCCGCAGCATAGCCGCTCATACGATCTCCTGCCTCGGATGGTCGGCAACGCCTGACCATGAGGACTGCGCTGCGCCCTGCCCGGTTCCAGGAGACGCGGAACAGACGCGAAAGATCCCCGGAAGTGGCAGGGCAGAGGCGCGGAAGGGCACGAAAAAGGACCCTCAAGGGGTCCTGTTTCCGTTCTGCTCCCCCGGCTGGACTCGAACCAGCAACCCTCCGGTTAACAGCCGAATGCTCTGCCAATTGAGCTACAGGGGATCGCGCTCCCCCGACTGGACTCGAACCAGTAACCTGCCGGTTAACAGCCGGCTGCTCTGCCAATTGAGCTACAGGGGATTGCTGCGTTGCCTCGAACGCACCCCCCTCCGGCTCTGCCGGGCGGCGCGTGCTCGCTGCGACACATACATTAGCGCAAGCAGGGGGGTGCTCCGCCAATCGGTTCGCCCCTGGGTAATCAAGGGCCCCGACGGGTAGGCGGCCAGCACCGACGCAAGGGAAGGGTGGCAGCCATGCGGTACAGGCTCACGTTCGTCGCCGGACTGGTCCTTGGATACGTGCTCGGCACACGGGCCGGGCGCGAACGCTACGAACAGCTGAAGAAGTCCGCTCGGCAGGTCTCGCAGAACCCCGCCGTGCGCAACGCGGCCGAGTCGGCGGCGCAGAGCAGCCGCGAGGTGGCCGGGAAGGCGTTCGCGACCGTCAGCGACAAGATGGGGGACCGGATGCCCGAATCGGTCGCGCACCGGGTGCGCTCGCTGCGGGAGCGCAACGGGACCGTCGAGGACGACTGGGGAACCACCAATACGTAGTCGCCGTGGCGCTGCCCGGTCCGGCGGTGCGGCAGAATCTTGAACCATGGGGATAGTCGCCGGGCTGGACAGCTCTTCCGCCTTCACACGCATCGTCGTCTGCGACACGGACACGGGTGCCGTGCTGCGACAGGGGTACGCACCGCACCCGCAGGCCGCGCCGGAGGGCAAGCCGACCGAGGTCGACCCGCAGACCTGGCTGCTCTCCCTGGGTGAGGCCGCCACCGGGGGGCTGCTGGAGGGGGTCCAGGCCATCGGCGTCTCGGCGCAGCAGCACGGTCTGCTGCCGCTGGACGCGCAGGGCTCTCTGGTACGCCCTGCCCTGCTCGGCAACGACAAGCGGGCGCAGGTCGCCGCCGCCGATCTTATCGACGCGCTCGGCGGGCGGCAGGCCTGGGCCGAGGCCGTGGGGTGTGTACCCCAGTCCGCCCAGCCGGTGGCGAAGCTCCGCTGGCTGGCGAAGAACGAACCCGAGGCGGCCCGGCGCACGGCCGTGGTCATGCAGCCGCACGACTGGCTGGTCTGGCAGCTACTCGGCCGGCCCGCCCGCCGGACCACCGACCGCGGGGCCGCCTCCGGTACGGGGTACTGGTCGGCGGCGACCGGGTCCTACCGGCCGGACCTCGTAGAGCTGGCCCTCGGACACCAGGTGCTGCTGCCCGAGGTACTCGGACCCGCCGATTCCGCCGGCACCACCCCCGAGGGGCTGCTGATCTCCGCCGGCACCGGCGAGACGATGGCCGCGGCGCTCGGGCTCGGGCTCGGGCCGGGCGACGCGGTGGTGTCGCTGGGGGCTTCCGGCTCGGTGATGGCCGTGCACCACGAGGCGCTGGCCGACCCGCAGGGACTGATCACCTCCTTCGCCGACGCAACCGGGATGCACCTGCCGGTGGTGCACACGCTCAACGCCGTTCGGGCGCTGCGCGGGACCGCCGAGCTGCTGGGGGTGGACCTCGACGGGCTGTCGGCTCTGGCGCTGAAGTCGACCCCGGGGGCGTACGGGCTCGTACTGCTTCCCTATCTGGAGGGCGAGCGGACTCCCCAACTGCCGCACACCGCAGGGTCCCTGAGCGGTCTTCGGCGCGACTCGATGAAGCCCGAGCACCTGGCGCGGGCCGCCTTCGAGGGCATGCTGTGCGCGCTCGCGGACGCGATGGACGTCCTGCGGGGCCGCGGGGTGGAGGTCCGGCGGGTGTTCCTGCTCGGGCAGGCCGCCGAGCTGCCGGCGGTGCAGGCCGCGGCGCCGATGCTGTTCGGCACGCAGGTCGTCGTACCGCAGCCCGCGGACTACGCGGCGCTGGGCGCGGCGCGGCAGGCGGCCTGGGCGCTGGGCGTCGCGCAGGGGACGCTCGCCCCGCACACCCCGCCGGCCTGGCAGGGCGCCGCGGCGCAGGTCTTCGAGCCGGGCGAGGAACTGGCGGTGGGTCAGGCGGTGCGGCAGCAGTACATCGCGACGCGGGAGCAGCTCCACCCGGGAGCGTTCGGCCCCGCCTCTTCCTGACAGGCTGCCTGACAGCCGCTGCCTGGCGGGCCGTGTCCTGACACGCCCTCGGCTTAATCGCTTGAGGTTGCGGGGGCGGGTGGGCGGAAGATGGGACGACCGCCCCATCTTGCCTACCGGAGAGCCTGCGCGTGCTCATACGACTCCTGCGGACCCACCTCGGTCCGTACCAGAAACCCATCGGCCTGCTGGTGCTGCTTCAGCTGCTCCAGACCAGTGCCACCCTCTATCTGCCGACCCTCAACGCGGACATCATCGACAACGGGGTGGTGGAGGGGGACGGGGGTTACATCCTCGCCTTCGGCGGCCTGATGATCGGCGTCAGTCTCGTCCAGGTGGTGTGCAACATCGGCGCGGTGTACTTCGGCGCGCGGACCGCGGCGGCGCTCGGCCGGGACGTCCGGGCCGCAGTCTTCGACCGGGTGCAGAGCTTCTCGGCCCGCGAGCTGGGACAGTTCGGGGCGCCGACGCTGATCACCCGTACCACCAACGACGTCCAGCAGGTCCAGATGCTCGTGCTCATGGCGTTCACCCTGGTGGTCTCGGCGCCGATCATGTGCGTCGGCGGCATCGTGCTGGCGCTCGGCCTGGACGTGCAGCTGTCCGGCGTGCTGCTGGCGGTCGTGCCGGTCCTGGGCATCGCCGTCTCGCTGATCGTGATGCGGACGCGGCCGCTGTTCCGCCTCATGCAGGAGCGGCTCGACACGGTGAACCGGGTGCTGCGCGAGCAGATCGCCGGCAACCGGGTGATCCGCGCGTTCGTCCGGGACGCGTACGAGAAGGAGCGGTTCAAGGCCGCCAACACCGAACTCACGGACGTCTCGCTGTCCACCGGGCGGCTGCTGGCGCTGATGTTCCCGACCGTGATGACCGTTGTGAACGTCTCCAGCATCGCGGTGGTCTGGTTCGGTGCGCTGCGGATCGACAGTGGCGCGATGGAGATCGGTGCGCTGACCGCGTTCCTCGCGTACCTGATGCAGATCGTGATGGCCGTGATGATGGCCACCTTCATGTTCATGATGGTGCCGCGCGCCGAGGTGTGCGCCGAGCGCATCCAGGAGGTGCTGGGCACCGAGTCCAGTGTCGTACCGCCGGTGGAGCCGGTGCGGGAGCTGCGCCGGCAGGGGCATCTGGAACTGCGGGGCGCGGACTTCCGCTATCCGGGTGCCGAGGTGCCCGTCCTGCGTGCGGTGGATCTGGTGGCACGGCCGGGCGAGACGACGGCCGTGATCGGGTCGACGGGCAGCGGGAAGTCGACCCTGCTGGGGCTGGTGCCGAGGCTCTTCGACGCGACGGGCGGCGAGGTGCTGGTGGACGGGGAGGACGTACGGCGCATCGATCCCGTACTGCTGGCGAGGACCGTGGGGATGGTGCCGCAGAAGCCGTACCTCTTCTCGGGGACGGTGGCGACCAATCTGCGGTACGGACGGCCGGGCGCGAGCGACGCCGAGCTGTGGCAGGCACTGGAGGTCGCGCAGGCGCGGGAGTTCGTGGAACGGCTGGACGGCGGGCTCGACGCGCCGATCGCGCAGGGCGGTACGAATGTCTCGGGCGGCCAGCGGCAGCGGCTCGCGATCGCGCGGACGCTGGTGCAGCGGCCGGAGATCTATCTCTTCGACGACTCCTTCTCCGCGCTGGACTACGCGACGGACGCCGCGCTGCGGGCCGCGCTCGCGCGCGAGACGGCGGAGGCGACCGTCGTGATCGTCGCCCAGCGGGTGGCGACCATCCGTGACGCGGACCGGATCGTGGTCCTGGACGAGGGGCAGGTCGTGGGCGTGGGACGCCATCACGAACTGATGGAGGACAACGAGACCTACCGGGAGATCGTGCTCTCCCAGCTGACGGAGGCGGAGGCCGCATGAGCGGGCCCGGGGGACGCATGATGATGGGACCCGCGCAGCGGTCCATGGACTTCAAGGGGTCGGGCCAACGGCTGCTGCGGCAGCTCGCGGTCCAGCGGGCCACGCTCTGGGGGATGCTCGTCGCCGTCGTCGGCGGCGTCGCGCTCTCCGTGGTCGGTCCCAAGATCCTCGGGCAGGCCACCGACCTGGTCTTCGCCGGGATCGTCGGGCGGCAGATGCCCGAGGGCCTGACCAAGGAGCAGGCCCTGCAGGGCCTGCGTGACCGGGGCGACGGCGGGACGGCCGACATGCTCTCGGGGACGGCCTTCACCCCGGGGCAGGGCATCGACTTCGACCGGGTCGGTACGGTCCTGCTGACCGCGCTGATCGCCTTCACGGCGGCCGGGCTGCTGATGCTGGTCGCGACGCGGCTGTCGAACCGTGCCATCAACGGCACCATGTTCCGGATGCGCGAGGAGATCCAGGCGAAGCTTTCGCGGCTGCCGCTGTCTTACTTCGACCGGGCCAAGCGCGGCGAGGTGCTGAGCCGGGCCACCAACGACATCGACAACATCGCGCAGACCCTGAACCAGACGATGGGCCAGCTCATCAACTCGCTGCTGACGATCATCGGCGTGCTCGCGATGATGTTCTGGATCTCGCCGCTGCTGGCGCTGGTCGCGCTGGTGACGGTGCCGGTCTCGGTGTTGGTGGCGACGCGGGTCGGCAAGCGGTCGCAGCCGCAGTTCGTGGAGCAGTGGAAGTCGACGGGCAAGCTGAACGCGCACGTGGAGGAGATGTACTCCGGACATGCGCTGGTGAAGGTGTTCGGGCGGCAGACGGAGTCGGCGGAGGCCTTCCGGGAGCAGAACGAGGCGCTGTACCGGGCGAGCTTCAGGGCGCAGTTCGTCAGCGGGATGATGCAGCCGCTGATGTTCTTCATCTCCAACCTCAACTACGTCCTGGTGGCGGTGGTCGGCGGTCTGCGGGTCGCCTCGGGCTCGCTGTCGATCGGTGATGTGCAGGCCTTCATCCAGTACTCGCGGCAGTTCTCGATGCCGCTCACCCAGGTCGCGTCGATGGCGAACCTGGTGCAGTCGGGCGTCGCGTCCGCCGAGCGGATCTTCGAACTGCTGGACGCCGAGGAGCAGCAGCCGGACGCGGTGGCGGCGGAGCGGCAGCCGGACGGGGCGAGCGGGCCGGGCGGCCCGAGCGGACTCGGCGGGCGGGTGACGCTGGAGAAGGTGGCCTTCCGGTACGAGCCGGAGAAGCCGCTCATCGAGAACCTGTCCCTGGACGTGAAGCCGGGCCACACGGTCGCGATCGTCGGCCCGACGGGCGCGGGCAAGACGACCCTGGTCAATCTGCTGATGCGGTTCTACGAGGTGACAGGCGGCCGCATCGCGCTCGACGGGGTGGACATCGCGCGGATGTCCCGGGAGGAACTGCGCTCCGGGATCGGCATGGTGCTCCAGGACACCTGGCTGTTCGGGGGCACGATCGCCGAGAACATCGCCTACGGGGCGGCGTCCCGCGAGGTCACCCGGGCGGAGGTCGAGGAGGCCGCCCGCGCCGCCCACGCCGACCGCTTCATCCGGACGCTGCCCGACGGGTACGACACGGTGATCGACGACGAGGGCACCGGTGTGAGCGCCGGCGAGAAGCAGCTGATCACCATCGCGCGGGCGTTCCTGTCCGACCCGGTGATCCTGGTCCTCGACGAGGCGACCAGCTCGGTCGACACCCGGACCGAGGTGCTGATCCAGAAGGCGATGGCGAGGCTGGCCCACGGGCGGACGAGCTTCGTGATCGCCCACCGGCTGTCCACCATCCGCGACGCGGACGTGATCCTGGTGATGGAGAACGGCTCGATCGTCGAACAGGGCACGCACGACGAGCTGCTGGCGGCGCGGGGCGCGTACGCGCGGCTGTACGCGGCCCAGTTCGCCCAGGCGGTCGCCGAGGTGGACTGATCCGGGGCTCGGGTCCCGCCGACGGAGGCCGGCGGGCCCGGACGGTCAGTCCAGTCAGCCGCGGAGTACGGATGGGCCCTCCGAGAAACGGGCCTGGCAAGCGCTTGCGTAACAGTTCAGGCTACGCCTCCCTCTTCGGAGCGCGAGTTGATCTATGCGAGCGCACCCTGGGGTCCCGATCCCGCTGCCCTGCACCGCCGCAGTCACAGCGGGGCGGGTTGTCTACTCAACCCGCACCACCAGCGCGAAGGATGTCCGGATGCGGCGGAAGCCCTTGTGTCCGCTGTGGCCGGTGTGACTCATACAGTCGACGTCGACCGCCGCCGAGTCCTCTGAGGGCGTCGCCTTCCACTCGCACCAGAGACACTCAACCTCATAGGTCGTGTCAGTGTCCGGATGATCGGTGATGCGGTGCAGGACGTAGCGGTACGCCGCCCGGATCATCACCCGTGCTCCTCGGCAAGGTGGGTCTTCAGGGCCACGATCGCGTCGGATGCCTCGCTGAAGTTGCCGCGCGACCGTGCGTTGGCCTTGCGTACGCCGATGGACAGGCACTCGGCGCAGCCGGGTACACCCGACGGTTCGGCGAAGCTGGCGACCTACGGTAACGACTACATGTCCATGGGGGCCGCCGACATTCAGCGCCGAGTGTCGCGTGAACTGGTGGCAGTCCAGCAACAGTTGGATGATCCGCGTCTGTGGTCGGTCGCAGGCCGGCTGATGACGCTGTACGCGAAGACATTCCCCGGCAGCGACGGCTCGAAGGCTGTCCACTGGTACCGCATGGCTGCCCAGTCGGCCGACCAGTCCGGCGACAACGAGGCGAGGGTATGGGTGCGCGGCCGAGCCGCCATCGCCCTCGGCTACGAGGGGGCGTCCCTGGGCGTTGCCGACGTGCTGGCCGACCAGGCCATGGCCATCAGCGACATGCCTTCGCTGGGACTGCTGAACGCAATCTACGGCAAGGCG
Source organism: Streptomyces mabaensis (assembly GCF_053763515.1). Lineage (NCBI taxonomy): Bacteria > Bacillati > Actinomycetota > Actinomycetes > Kitasatosporales > Streptomycetaceae > Streptomyces > Streptomyces mabaensis. Next base: position 39,803 of record NZ_JBSOPZ010000009.1, on the reverse strand, counting down.
CATGCTGCTGCCCTCCGTGGCGACCGGGCCACGGCGCTGAAGCTGGCAGAGCAGGGGCAGCGGGTCTTCGATCAGGCTGGGTCGTACGAGCAGACATCGGACTACGCCGTCCCGTGGTGGCGCGTGAACGTCTTCCGGTCGCTGCTACTCGCACGCCTGGGCGACGAGAAGGGGGCGGTGGAGGCCCAGGATCAGGCTCGCCGGGAGTTGCCTGCGAGTTTGCCCAGGTTCGCCACGCACCTTGAGTTGCACCGGGGGCTCATGCTGGCGCGCGCGGGGGACCGGGCGGGCGGAGTCGCCTACGCCCAGGCCGCCATGGACGCACTGCCCCCCGAGAAGCATTCGCTGACCCTGCGGATGCTGATGGACGAGATCCGCTCGTGATCCAGACTCCGAACCCGCAGGACCTTACAAGAAGCCGTTGTCCTACCGAACATGATCGCTCTGTTTCCGTTGGTGGGAGCGGACTCCCCTCCGGCGAGGCAGGCAATGGGCCGTCCTGTTGCCTCATGAACGTGCGGGGAGTTTCGGTGGCATCGGTGCTGGGTCTGTTGGAGGCGAGGGAGTCGGCTGCTCGGGAGCGGATCGAACGGTTGCGGGAGGAGCGAAGCGTTCGTACACCCTCTGCCAGAGCCCGTACCGCTGGGGCAGGTCCCGTCACGGCGCATGCGCCGGCGGGGCGTTGCGATGCTCCTGCGGGCTGATGCCGTACACCCGCTTGAACGCCGGGCTGAGGGCGACCCGCTGCCGTAGCCGACCTGCCGGGCGACGGTGTTCAGCGTGGCGTCGGATTGGCGCAGCAGGTCGGCTGCCAAGGCCAGGCGCCACTCGGTCAGTCGCAGCGCCTCGCCGGCCACCGGGTGGGTGTGGGCCCGGTACCAGGCCGGGGCCTCGGTCTCGGGTCGGTCGAACCACACCCGCAGCACCGAAATGAGCAACAGGTCGAGCAGGCGGTCGAGTACGACGCCCTGGGCCGGCCCCTGTTTGGTGACCTCGCCGGCGAGCACTGGGATGAGCGTCGAGTCCCACGTGTCGTCGGACACGACCAGCAGTGGCGGCAGCACGTCGAGCAGGCGCTGGCCGACGGCGCCGACCTCCTCGTACACGCCGAGCACGGCGGTCGACGAAGACCGGTTTGCGTTTGGCCCCGGCACCAACGGCCCGTCGACGGGGACGCGCTGTGAGCGCGGCCTGGTGTCGCTCATGCCACAACGGGCCGATCTCAGCGATGAGTCCAGCAATCACATCGGGCGACAGGCCCGTGATCCGCTGACTTCGAATGATCGCTACACGAGCCCGGTTCCCCACCACACGGACCATGATCAACGATCACGGCCTCGACGCGCCACCGCCAACCATGCACGAGCTCGTTAGCCGCGTGGACGAATATGAGTGCCACACGTACCGAAGGTCTAGTCGGTGGCGTCAACGTCCCCTCGCTTCAAACGAGTTGTCAGTCACCAGAACGTTCCCATTCGCCCATCGGCAACCAACTGTCGACATGCTGCTCCGGGCACGTTGATCAACGACGACGTGCTCTTCGCCTATTGGGGGGAACAGATGCAAAGACGTCGAATACATCGCGCGGGAACTGCGGTGGCGGTTGGCGGCTTGCTCGCGGTGCTCGTCTCGCCCGCCGCCCAGGCGGGGCCGGCGCCGCTCACCGATCCTGGTCAGGCGGCAGCGCTGGCCGCCAAGCTCGGCGACGACCGCACCGGTGGCGTCTACTACGACGACGGGCGCCCCATCATCGCGGTCACCGACCAGGCCGCCGCAGGATCGGTTCGGAACGCGGGTGGGACGGCGAAGATCGTCCCCCACAGTGCGGCCGCGCTTGCCTCTGTCCACGCCGATTTGGACCAGTTGGCGGGTATCCCCAACACCTCGTGGGGCGTCGACCCGAGCAGTAACCAAGTGTCCGTCGAGATCTACGACGGGGTGTCCGCCGCCGATCGGGCCCGGATTGAAAGGGCCGCCGCGGCCCACGGAGACGCGGTGCGCATCGAGGCGCGCTCGGGCAAGCTGGAGAGAACCGCCTATGTAACGCGCGGTGGCATCGGAATCTACTCTGACTCCTTGCTTTGCAGCGCAGGATTCAACGTCACCAACTCCTCCGGTAAGAGGTTTCTGCTCACCGCTGGGCACTGCATGATCGGTGGCAACTACGACTGGTACCGGTATAACGGCGGCATCTACCTCGGCCGGCAGGTCCGCTTCGAATACGAACCCGGGGACTGGGGCATCATCGAATACCGCAACTCCGATGTCGTCGCATACGGGATGATCCAGTACAAGGACGGCACGGCGTCGCAGATCACGGACTCTCGGTGGGTTGTGGACGGGGAGAAGGTGAAGCGTGTCGGTACCAAAACCCAGGACCTGGTCGGCATGGTGCTCCGACCGAGCATGACCGTCAACTACGACGACGGGGCCACGCTCTACGACATGATCGAGACTAGCCTCTGCAATGTGCATGGCGACAGCGGAGGCCCCCTGTTCACGGGGACGACCGCCCTGGGCATCACGTCCGGTGGCAACTACGCCGACCAGCCCTGCGGCGACACAGACGCGCAACCCGACCGCACGACCTACTATCAGCCGGTGCAAGAGGTGCTCCTCAAAGAGAACCTCAGCGTCTACTGAACCCGGATCCACCGCGCGGTGATCGCTCCGTAGAGGGCCCAATGCGAACGAGTGCCCGGAGCATCCACTGCATTCCGGCAGTGGACGGGAATGGACCTGCACCGATGTCACTCGGTGCAGGTCTGCACGGCGCCGCCTGCATCCCGCGGCCAGGACTCTGGTCACGATGCAACAACAAACGCGACCGGAAGACGGAATGGACCGAACCCGGGCCGGGGTCGGCGCGTCACAGGGACGGTCCGGACTTCACCCCTCACCGCACAGCCTCCACTCGTCACCGTCAGTTCCTGGAGGACCCATGCGTACGAACACCAGCCGCACCGTCCATCTGCTCGTCATACTGGCCCTGTTCACCGCCGGATCCGGTGCCGTCGCCGGCTGCGGCAGCGAGAAGGCCGGCGGCCCCGGCGCGGAGGTCCGCGGCACCGACCCGGCGCCGAAGAGGGAGGCCCGCGCCCGCCAGGTCGCCGACGCCTGGGACGGCTCCAAGGCCGCCGAGGTATGGCGCAAGGGCTACTACCCGATGGGCGAGGCGGTCCAGCTGCCCGAGACCGCCTTCCGCAACGAAGCCGACAAACGCGCCTACGACACCCAGAACTTCGTCCTGCGCGGCGAACTTCCGGCCAGCCCGCCCAAGGACGGGCAGGTGAAGTGGGAGAGCGGAGGCTCGCTCACGTCGCCGCTGATGGGGGCGCGGAAGGCGTACGAGACCCTGGCCCGCGGCAGCAACGACGGACCGCACCTGACCGTGACCGGGGCGAAGCTGGGCGAGATGACCCTGGCCACCAGCCGTGGCCCGGCGACCGTCCCGGCTTGGCTGTTCACCCTGGAGGGCTACGGCACCCCGCTCAAGCGGGTCGCCGTCAGCCCCTCGAAGCCCCCCGAGCCACCGATCAAGCCGGCCCAGGAGGTGTCCACCAGCGAGTTGGCGCCGCTCGGAGGGCTGGTCGAGGTGGCCGGGGACGGCCGGTCCGTCACTGTGGTGGCCAACCACGGGTCCTGCGACGACGGCCCCGCCGTTGATGTGCTGGAGACGGGCGGCAGCGTGGTGCTGTCCGCATCTGTCGTCGGGACGAAGGACGGTCCCTGCCCCGGAGCGCTGAGCCGCGAGAAGGTGACGGTGAAGCTGGACCGGCCGGTCGGCGACCGGGTCCTTCTGGACGCGTTCACGGGCCGGCCGGTGCCGCACGGGAGTCGAACGGGCCCTCGGTGACGAGCATGTTCAGTAGGGCACCGGCTGCTCAGTCCAGGTAGCCGCGGAGCTGGTCCGCGAACGCGTGGTCGCGCAGCTTGCTGAGGGTCTTGGACTCGATCTGCCGGATGCGTTCGCGGGTCACCCCGAAGATCCGGCCGATCTCCTCCAGGGTGCGGGGCCGGCCGTCCGCCAGGCCGTACCGCAGCTGTACCACCTTGCGTTCGCGTTCGCCGAGGGTGGAGAGCACGGCCTCCAGGTGTTCGCGCAGCAGCAGGAACGCGGCGGACTCGACCGGGGACGCGGCGTCGCCGTCCTCGATCAGGTCCCCGAGCGCGACATCGTCCTCCTCGCCGACGGGGGCGTGCAGGGACACCGGTTCCTGGGCCAGGCGCAGGACTTCGCTGACCCGCTCGCCGGAGAGGTCGAGCTGACCGGCGACCTCCTCGGGCGTGGGCTCGTACCCGCGCTCCTGGAGCATCCGGCGCTGCACCCGTACGACCCGGTTGATCAGCTCGACCACATGGACCGGGACGCGGATCGTGCGGGCCTGGTCGGCGAGGGCGCGGGACATCGCCTGGCGGATCCACCAGGTCGCGTACGTCGAGAACTTGTAGCCGCGGGCGTAGTCGAACTTCTCCACCGCCCTGATCAGGCCCAGGTTGCCTTCCTGGACCAGGTCGAGCATGGTCAGGCCGCGGCCGACGTACCGCTTGGCGACGGAGACGACGAGGCGCAGGTTCGCCTCGATCAGGCGGCGCTTGGCCACCCGGCCCATGACGACCAGGCGGTCCAGGTCGACGGCGAGCTGGGAGTCGAGGTCGGGGGTGCTGCTCAGCTTCTCCTCGGCGAAGAGTCCGGCCTCGACCCGGCGGGCGAGGTCCACCTCCTCTGCGGCGGTGAGCAGCGGGATGCGGCCGATCTCGCGCAGGTACTGGCGGAAGAGGTCGGAGGAGGGCCCTCCGGTGTCGGCGGCGCGGCCGCGCGGCTCGGGCCGCTCCAGCCGTTCCTCCGCCCGCTCCTGCACCGGCTCCTGCGGCGGGACTGCCGGGGTGACGTCGCTCAGGGTCTGGGTCTGCACGGGGGCGACCTCCAGGGTGATCGCTGCCGGTTCGGGGGCGTGCGGCAGCGGGACGGGTGCGGCCGGGCCGCCATCCGTCCCGTACGTGTTGAGCGGATCCGCGGGAAGATCCGGTCCCTGTTCCGGCGACCGTCCGCGCTCCGAGGACTCAGGCACCGCAACCCAGTGTGGGGTACGACACATCACCGCCACGAGGGGCGTGCGGTGACTTTTTGAGACCGGCCCGTGACCGGGCGGATACGCGGGACCCGCCGTCAGAGCGCGTCGGCGCCGCGGTTGCGCAGGGACTGGCCGTACTGCTGGAGCACCCACAGCTCGTTCTGTACGGCGGCCAGCTGCCCGGGGTCGCCGTGTCCGCCGAGGCGGGCCAGGCTGCCCTGGACGTCGCGGACGCGGCGGTCCACCGCGCGCAGCCGGACCTGGACCAGCTGGACGCCCGCGTACGCCTCGTCCACGTGCTTGGAGTGGATCGCCTCGACCGCGAGCTCGGTGACCATGGCGCGCACGGTGTCGTTCGGCGCCGCCTCCCGGACCCGGGCCAGGTAGTCCTCGCTGCCCTGGGCGGCGCCGCCCGCCTCCTCGATGCACTGGCGGACCGCGGCGTACGGCGGGGCGGTGAACTCGTCGATGCCGTACGCGTCGAACGCCGGGGAGACCAGCTCCGGGCGCTGGAGGGCGAGCTTGAGCAGCTCGCGCTCGGTGCGGTGGGCGGGACTGCGCAGGTTCAGCGCGGGGCCGCCGGGCGCTGCTGGCCGCTGCTGCTCGTACCCCTGCGGGCCGCGCTGGGAGGCGGGCGGCGCGGCCGGGCCGCGTCCGCCGCGGTCCCGCGCCCAGCGGGCCAGCTGGGCCACCCGCTTGACGACGAACTGGGTGTCGAGGATGCCGAGCATGCCCGCGAGCTGTACGGCGGACTCGTGCTGGATGGCGATGTTCTTGATGTGGGCGACGATCGGCGCGGCCTCGTCGAGGGCGGCGGCCCGGCCGGCCGGCGTCTCCAGGTTGTGCCGGTCCACGACGTGGCGGATGGCGAACTCGAACAGCGGGGTGCGTGACTCCACCAGCTTCGCGACCGCCACGTCACCCTCGGCGAGGCGCAGGTCGCAGGGGTCCATGCCGCCGGGCGTGATCGCGATGGAGGTCTCGGCGGCGAACTTCTGGTCGTCCTCGAAGGCGCGCAGGGCCGCCTTCTGGCCGGCCGCGTCGCCGTCGAAGGTGAAGACGACCTCGGCACCGGAGTTGTCCATCAGGAGCCGGCGCAGGATCTTGATGTGGTCGCCGCCGAAGGACGTGCCGCAGGTGGCGATGGCGGTGGTGACGCCGGCCAGGTGGCAGGCCATGACGTCGGTGTAGCCCTCGACGACGACGGCTCTGCTGGTCTTGGCGATGTCCTTCTTGGCCAGGTCGATGCCGTACAGGACCTGGGACTTCTTGTAGATCGCGGTCTCGGGGGTGTTGAGGTACTTCGGCCCGTTGTCGTCGTCGCGGAGCTTGCGCGCGCCGAAGCCGACGACCTCGCCTGTGATGTCGCGGATCGGCCACATCAGCCGGCCGCGGAAGCGGTCGATGGGCTTTCCGCTGCGGCTGTCCTGGGCGAGGCCGGAGAGGATCAGCTCCTTGTCGCTGAAGCCCTTGCCGCGCAGGAAGCGGGTGAGGTGGTCCCAGCCGGCCGGGCTGTAGCCGACACCGAAGTGTGTGGCAGCGGCCTGGTCGAAGCCGCGCCCGGCCAGGAACTTGCGACCTGTCTCGGCCTCGGCGCTGTCGAGCTGCTCGATGTAGAACTGGGCGGCGGCCCGGTGCGCCTCGACCAGCCGGATGCGCTCGCCGCGCTGGCTGCCGGGGTTGTACCCGCCCTCTTCGTACCGCAGGGTGATGCCGGCCGTGCCGGCCAGCCGCTCGACCGCCTCCGAGAAGGAGAGGTGGTCGATCTTCATGACGAAGTCGAGGGTGTCGCCGCCCGCCTGGCAGCCGAAGCAGTGGTACAGCCCCTTGCTGGGGCTGACCTGGAAGGAGGAGGACTTCTCGTCGTGGAACGGGCAGAGGCCCTTGAGGTTGCCGCCCCCCGCGTTGCGCAGCTGGAGGTACTCCGACACCACGGCGTCGATCGGGACCGCGTCCCGGACCGCCTTCACGTCGTCGTCGTTGATCCTGCCTGCCACGCCAGAAGTGTACGGCCGGGCACCGACACCCCTGTCCGCGTCGTCAGCCGCCGAGCGACGCCAGCGGTACGGCCGGATCGGCGAGCGCGTCGGGGTCGATCTGCCCACCGGAGCGGATCAGCCGCTGGATGGATTCGGCGACGTCCCAGATGTTGACGTTGAGCCCGGCAAGCACCCGGCGGTCCTTCAGCCAGAAGGCGATGAACTGCCGTTTTCCGACGTCGCCGCGCAGCAGGACCTGGTCGTAGGTACCGGGGGGCGCGTACCCGGAGTACTCCAGGCCCACGTCGTACTGGTCCGAGAAGAAGTACGGGATCCGGTCGTACGCGACCTCCTGGCCCAGCATCGCGCGGGCGGCTGCCGGGCCGCCGTTCAGGGCGTTGGCCCAGTGCTCGACGCGCAGCCGCACGTCGAGCAGCGGGTGGTGGGCCGCGGCGACGTCACCGGCCGCGAAGATGTCCGGGTCGGAGGTGCGCAGGCTCGCGTCCACGGCGACGCCGCCGCCGTGCGCCCGGTCGACGAGGGCGAGACCGGCGGCCTCGGCGAGGGCCGTGCGGGGCGCGGCGCCGATGGCGGCGAGGACGTGGTGCGCGGGGTGCTCCTCGCCGTCGTCGGTACGGACCGCAAGGACCATGCCGTCCTGGCCGATGATCTCGGTGAGGCGGGCGCCGAAGTGGAAGCGGACCCCGTGCTCGCGGTGCAGATCGCTGAAGAGCTGGCCCAGCTCGGGGCCGAGCACGGCGTGCAGCGGTGTGGGTTCCGGCTCGACGACGGTGACCTCGGCCCCGTACCCGCGGGCGGTGGCCGCGACCTCCAGGCCGATCCAGCCGGCTCCCGCGATGACGAGGTGGCCGTTCTCGCGGCCCAGGGTCGTCAGTACGCCGCGCAGCCGCTCGGCGTGCGCGAGCCGGCGCAGATGGTGGACCCCGGCGAGGCCGGTGCCGGGGATGTCCAGGCGGCGCGGTTCCGCGCCGGTGGCCAGCAGCAACTTGTCGTAGTGGAGGGAGGTGCCGTCGCCGAGGCGGACGGACCTGGTGGCGCGGTCGAGGTGGACGGCCGGCAGACCGAGGTGCAGCTCGACCTCGGAGCGCGCGTACCAGGACGGCTCGTGGACGAAGACGCTGTCGCGCTCCTCCTTGCCCGCGAGGTAGCCCTTGGACAGCGGCGGGCGCTCGTACGGGTGGTCGCGCTCGTCACTGATGAGGATCACCCGGCCGGTGAAGCCTTCGGCCCGCAGGGTCTCGGCGGCCTTGGCTCCGGCGAGCCCCCCGCCGACGATGACGAATGTCCGATGTGCGTCGACCACGTGATGCCTCCTCGCCGGGGTCCGGAGACCCGCGGCGTCAGCCGCTCATACAAAGGTCCCCGGACGAACACTGCCTTGCCGCCACATGCGAGCGTCCCGCACGGAGCGTGATGCGGGAAGGGGGAGTGGACCGATCAGGTCACACGTGGTGGCGGCAGGTGTTCGAGAGCGGCGGGGAAGCGGCGGGCGCGGCGATGGCCTGAGGGCACCCTCCCCCGTGGAGCGCCCGCAGGCCACCGGAGCACAAGAGTCCCTGGAATATGGACGGTTGACGGGGATTTCGTGCACAACGCAAAGGGAAGCATTGCCTCCGTGGATGGCTGATTACGGTGGAACCTGGCAGCAGCCGGGGTTGTGGAGCGGCCGGGGAGCTTGTGTTACGGATTCACTTCAGCACCGAGGACCTGAACCGGTTGCGGGTGGCCACGGAGCCCGACCCGCTCTGGGAGACCGTCCTGAGCCTGCACCTCCTGCAGAACCGGGAGAGCGCGCTGACCTTCGATCCGTGGCGTCGCGAGGTACGGGCGGCGCTCGCCGCCGCGCGGCTGACCCGGACGGCCGCCGCGCTGATGCGGATCGCGCCGAGCGCCGTGTACTTTCCGGACTTCCTCACGCCGGGCCGTGGCACCGCCGAGCTGGAGACCGGGCTCGACCTGATCGCGGCCACACCGAAGCGCCGGCTGGCGGACGAGCTCGCGCTGGTGTTCACCAAGGGGCCGGTCCCGCTGGGAGCGCGCCGGCTCGCCGCGGGCGACCCGCGGGCACTGGACTGGCTCGCGGGGGCGCTGCGGCGGTACTACGCCGTGGCCGTCGAGCCGTACCTGCCGGCGATCCGCGCGGCCATGGCCGCCGACCGGCCGGTGCGGGCGGAGGCCGCGCTGGAGGCGGGGCCGGACGGACTGCTGGAGAGCTACCAGCCGCAGCTGACGTGGCGCGACGGGGTGCTGGAGTCGTCGTATCCGGTGAAGCGGGAGCTGAAGCTGCGCGGCCGCTCGCTCACCCTGATCCCGTCGTTCTTCTGCGTCCGCCGTCCGGTGGCGCTCGCCGACGAGGAGCTGCCGCCCGTGCTGGTGCATCCCCTGGCGCCGGAGCCCGGCTGGCTGGAGCGGTACGCCGCCGGGCCGGCCGAGCGCCCGGTCGGGCAGCTGATCGGGGCGACCCGGGCGCACGTACTGGAGGCGCTGGAACATCCACGGACCACCGGACAGTTGGCCCAGGCGCTGCGGCTCACGCTGTCGACCGCGAGCCGGCACGCGACCGTTCTGCGGGAGGCCGGTCTCGTCGCGTCCGCGCGCCGCGGCAATTCCGTGGTGCACGTCAGGACGAGTCTGGGCGACGCCCTGATGGACGGCGTGCTGTGAGCCTGGCGTGCAGGGAGCGGGCCGAGGCGTCCGTCAGTACGGAGATCTGGTCGACGACCACGCGCTTGCGGGCCCGGTCGTCGGGCGCGTCGTCGAACAGCGCGCGGAACTGCGGGTCCAGGCCCTCGGGGGCGCAGGCGGTCAGCGCCTCGGCCAGTTCGGCGAGGACGATCCGCTGGTCGGCGCGTAGCCGCTCCTGCTCGTCGCGCTGCATGACGTAGCGGTCGGCGACGGCCTTGAGGACCGCGCACTCGTTGCGGGCCGAGCGGGGGACGACGAGCTCGGCGGCGTACCGGGTGAGCCGGCCGGAGCCGTACGCCTCGCGGGTCGCCCCCTCCGCCGCCAGGCAGAACCGGCCGATGAGCTGGCTCGCCGCGTCCTTCAGCCGGGCCTGGGCGACGGCCGATCCGTCGTACCCGTGCGGCCACCACTCCTGTTCCATGAGCCGGTCGAGTGCCTCGCGCAGCTCTTCCGGATCGGTGTCCTCCGGTACGTACCGGCCGATCGCGACGGCGTAGATCTCCCAGCGCTCGGGCTCGGCGAAGAGGAGGTTGGGGTCGAGGTGGCCGGCGTGCAGGCCGTCCTCGAAGTCGTGCACGGAGTACGCGACGTCGTCCGACCAGTCCATGACCTGCGCCTCGAAGCACTTGCGGTCCCCGGGCGCGCCCTGCCGGAACCACTCGAACACCGGCACGTCGTCCTCGTACACCCCGAACTTCACCGAGTGCGGCTCGGTGGGGTGGCCGCCGCGCGGCCAGGGGTACTTGGTGGCGGCGTCCAGGGCGGCGCGGGTGAGGTTGAGCCCGACGCTGACCAGCTCGCCGGACTGCTCGGAGCGTACGAACCGCTTGGGCTCGATGCGGGTCAGCAGGCGCAGCGACTGGGCGTTGCCCTCGAAGCCGCCGCAGTCCTTGGCGAAGTCGTTGAGCGCCTGCTCGCCGTTGTGCCCGAAGGGCGGGTGGCCCATGTCGTGGGAGAGGCAGGCCGTCTCGACCAGGTCGGGGTCGCAGCCGAGGGCCGCGCCGAGCTCCCGGCCCACCTGGGCGCACTCCAGCGAGTGCGTCAGCCGGGTGCGCGGGCTGGCGTCCCAGTCCTGGTGGCTGACCCCGGGGGTGACGACCTGGGTCTTGCCGGCCAGGCGGCGCAGCGCGGCGGAGTGCAGGACGCGGGCGCGGTCGCGCTGGAAGGCGGTGCGGCCGGGTCGTTTGTCGGGCTCGGCAGCCCAGCGTTCGGTGGCGGACGGGTCGTAAACGGTGCCTTCCATGCCCCGACGTTAACCGCAGGCACCGACATTTGGACGGTCAGGCGGTCGCCAGTTCGCGCCGGTTCTCCAGTACGGCCCCGTCGAGCGCCTGGTCGTACCGGTGCAGCAGCAGCCGCGCGAGCGCCGGGTGCGCGCCGAGCGGGGCGGAGGCGATCCACGGTGCGTGCTCGGCGCACTGGGTGGCGAAGCGTCCGGGTGCTGTGAAGTACGAGGCGACGGCCACCCGGTGACGGCCGCGGGCGGTGAGCGCGCGCAGCGCCTCGGGGACGGTGGGCGAGGCGGCGGAGGCGTAGGCCGGCAGCACGGGTATTCCGCCGAGGCGCTCGCTGAGCATCTCGGCCGTACGGCGGGTGTCGGCGGCGGACTCCGGGTCGCGGGAGCCGGCGGCGGCCAGCACGACGCCGGCCCCGTTCCGCCCCCGCTGCCGGTCCCGCCAGCCGGCCTGGACGAGCCTGTCGTGCAGCGCTTCGACGAGCAGCGGGTGGGGGCCGAGCGGCGCGGCGGTCCGGATGTGCAGGCGCGGCGCGTCGGCCGCGGCCTGCGGAAGGTCCTGCTTGACGTGGTAGCCACGGCTGAGCAGGAGCGGTACGAGCACGGCGCGGCCGGTGCCGAGCGCGGCGAGGGTGTCCGGCAGCAGCGGCTCGTTGAGCTCGATGTGCCCGAGGCGTACCGCGAGCCGCGGCCGCAGCTCGCGGACGCGCTCGAGGAGCGCGGTGACCGTGCGAAGCGCCTGCGGATCGCGACTGCCGTGCGCGACGGCGACCAGGGTGGGCGAGTTCATGGGCCTACGGGTTCCGTTCAAATGGACGTGGCTGAGCTGGCTGCCGAGCTGGACGGTGATCCGGCTGAGCAGTTGCGCGGTGCTGTCGAGGGGACCGTCCGGGTGCGGGGACTCCGGGTGCGGGGACTCACGAAGGTGTACCGGCTCCGTCATGAACCGATCCTGACGGCCGCAGATTGCCGGGTGATTGCGCGAGGGTGACGGGTCTTTTCCAGCACCTCACGGTTGGGGGTGCGGGTGCCGGGGGTGACTGTGCCCGGGGGCGAGGCGTGGACGGGAACCGGGGCCGCCCGGTTTGTGAGTATGGCGGGACGCGTCTGCCTGTAAAGGGCGCTCCTTCGTCGCGTCGCTGCGCGATGGCCTGCGGCCACCCTTGACAAGCAGCCGCGTCCCGCTGGTGCAGATGAGTGTCGGGCGGCCCCGGGGAGCGGGGCCCCACCCGAGCCGGGACGCTGGCTGCGCTCTCGTCGGTGACCTCAGCCCGGCAGGCGGGGCAAGACCCGCACCAGGTTCGGGGGCTGCAGGCCCCGGCATAGCGGCCGACGGCCGCCTGTTGGCCTACGACAACGCCCAATCCGAGGTGGATTGACACCAAGCGGCCGAGGGGGCCCGCAGGCGGGCCACAAACCCCGGCAAATCGGACAGGATTGAAGCTCGGCGGACCCCGCATGCGGACTGACGTCGCCACACCTCGGCTCCAACGGCCTGACAGCCGCCCAGAGCCCTGTCCGGGCACTTCCGAGCCTGCCACACTCGCCAACGCCCCACCGGCCTGCGGCCGCTTGGCCGTGGCCGGGCCCACGCGAGAAGATGGCGTCCTGCCCACCGGCCTGTGGCCGTTTGGCCGGGGCCGGGCCCATCCCGGGCCTGTCGCGCCGCCTGGCCACCCACCACCCGGTGGCCGCTGAGCCGGGCCCGCGCCCATACCGAGGCGATCGCGCACCATCCACCACCCGGTGGCCGCTGAGCCGGAGCCGGGCCCATCCCGGAGAGACCGCGCCCAGCAATCGCCCACCGGCCTGCAGCCGGGGGCGGGCCCGGGCCAATCGACCAGCAGCCCCGGGGCCCGCTCCGGGGGCCGCCCCCTCAACAAGCAGTAGCGGTGGAGGGACGGGGGTCAAGGGTGGGCGCAGCCCATCGCGCAGCGACGCGACCGCAGGGAGCGCCCTTGACGCCCGACCCGGAACCGCCATCATCACCAACCGGGCGGCCCCCCACCCGCACCACCCACCCCCGGGCACGATGACGCCTCCCCGCCCACCGCCCAGCAGTCGCTGAGCCGGGGCCGGGCCCATCCCGGACCTGCCGCGCATCTTGTCGCCACCCACCGGCCTGCGGCCGGGGACCGACCCGGACCAACAGCCGGTAGATCCCGGGGCCCCGCCCCGGGGGCCGCCCCCCACTCATCAGTCAGCGGTGGAGGGACGGGAGTCCAGGGTGGCCGAAGGCCATCGCGCAGCGACGCGACCGCAGGGAGCGCCCTTGACACCCGGCCCGCAACCGCCATCATCACCGGCCGGGCGGCCCCCCACCCGCACTGCTCGCTTCCGGCCAAGCCGGACACCGGCCCCCGCCGAACCGATCCAGACCGATCAGCGTCTGATCATTTCGGGAGCAAGGCTGCAAGGCCGCAAAGCCCCAAGGCCGCTCACAGCACCAGCGAGACGGAGACATCCATGCGCAAGCCGCGGTTGCCACGCGTGCACTTCGGACGACGTGTCCGCCCACGCCTCCGGCCACGCCTGCCCACGACCACCCGCGCGCGGCGCCGCACCGTGCAGGCCGTCATGCTCGGGTGTGTGATCGCGTTGCTGCCGTCCACCTGGACGCACGTCGTCGCCGCCGACCGCATGCACAGCACCGCCACCACCCCCGCCACCGACGTCGCCGTGGTCTTCGGGGCCGGGCTGTGGAACGGCAGACCGACCCCGTACCTCGCCCACCGGCTCGACGCCGCCGCCGAGCTGTACCGGGCCGGCAAGGTCAAGGTCGTACTCGTCACCGGGGACAACGGCCGCGTGGAGTACGACGAGCCGGACGCGATGCGCGCGTACCTCACCGAGCGCGGCGTGCCGGACGGGCAGATCGTCAGCGACTACGCCGGGTTCGACACCTGGGACTCGTGCGTCCGGGCCAAGAAGATCTTCGGCGTCGAGCGGGCGGTCCTCATCAGCCAGGGCTTCCACATCCGCCGCGCCCTCGCACTCTGCCGGGCCGCGGGCGTCGAGTCGTACGGAATCGGCGTCGCGGCCGTGCACGACGCGACCTGGTACTACGGCGGCGCCCGCGAGGTCTTCGCAGCCGGCAAAGCGGCGCTGGACGCGGCACTCAAGCCCGACCCCCGCTTCCTGGGCCCCAAGGAACCCGGCGTGACCGAGGCCCTGGCCATGCACGGACGCTGAGAGCCGACAGGAACACGCACCTGACAGGAAGGCGCACCTCTGGCAGACTGACGCAGCCAGCAGCGTATGCCGAATAGGCATATCCCTTTCCGTAAGAGGTGTGAGTCGTGGCTGTTGTGGATCTGAGTGGCAAGGTCGTCGTCATCACCGGTGGAGCCCGCGGCCTCGGCGCCGCCGCCGCCCAAGCCGTCGTGGACGGCGGCGGACGGGCAGTGATCACCGACGTACTGGAGGAGGACGGCGCAGCGACCGCCGCCAAACTGGGGGACGCGGCGCGCTTCATCCGCCACGACGTCACCAGCGAGAGCGACTGGCAGGCGGCCCTGGACTTCGCCGTCGCCGAATTCGGCCGCATAGACGGCCTCGTCAACAACGCCGGCATCTCGTCCAATCAGCCCCTCGAACACGAGACCGTCGAGCACTTCCGCCAGGTGATCGAGATCAACCTGACCGGAGTGTTCATCGGCATCAAGACCGCGATCCCCCTCCTCCGCGCCAACGGCGGCGGCTCGATCGTCAACATCTCCTCCGCCGCCGGCCTGACCGGCCTCGCCATGACCGCGGGCTACGGCGCGTCCAAGTGGGCCGTGCGCGGCATGTCGAAGGTCGGCGCGGTGGAGCTCGCCGAGGACAGGATCCGGGTCAATTCCGTACACCCGGGCATGACCCTCACGCCGATGACCGCCCCCATCGGCATCCACGCGGGCGAGGGCAACTACCCCGGCGCGCCGATGGGCCGGGTCGGCGTCCCCGAGGAGATAGCCGCCGCCGTCGCGTTCCTGCTGTCCGACGCGGCGGGGTACATGACCGGGGCCGAGCTGGCGGTGGACGGCGGCTGGACGGCCGGCCTCACCGTCAAGTACCTCACCGGCCAGTGACACGTATGACACGTACCTCACGCGCCCAGTGACCCCCACCTCACCCACCTCACCGGCCAGTGGGACTCCCCAGGAGCGCGGCGTACCGGGCCCGTAACCCGGTACGCCCGTCGCCGTAACACACCCGTCGCACGCTGGGGAGCATGCTCGCACCGAACTCCGCCGCCCCGGCCCCCACCCCACCCCGGACCCCGGCCACGACCCAGACCCACTGCCCGTACTGCGCCCTGCAGTGCGGCATGGGACTGCGCCCCGACCCGGTGTCCGTGGTCGAGGTGGTGGAGCGGACGGACTTCCCGGTCAACCGTGGCGCCCTCTGCGGCAAGGGGCGTACGGCACCCGCGGTGCTCTCCTCCCAGGTACGGCTGACCGAACCCCTGGTCCGCACCCATGCCACGGGCAGGCTCGAACCGGCCACCTGGGAGGAGGCCCTCGCGCGGATCGCCGACGGGCTGTCGGGCACGCGGCAGACGTACGGTCCGGACGCGGTCGGCGTCTTCGGCGGTGGCGGGCTCACCAACGAGAAGGCGTACACGCTCGGGAAGTTCGCCCGGCTGGTGCTCGGCACCTCCCAGATCGACTACAACGGGCGCTTCTGCATGTCCTCCGCCGCCGCGGCTCACGGCAAGGCCTTCGGCCTGGACCGCGGCCTGCCCTTCCCGCTGGAGGACATCCCGCGCACCGGGTGCGTGATCCTCGTCGGATCCAACCTCGCCGAGACCATGCCGCCCGCGCTGCGCTACCTCACGGAGCTGAAGGAGAACGGCGGCAAGCTGATCGTCATCGATCCGCGCCGCACACGCACCGCCGAGCAGGCGGATCTGCACCTCGCCCCGCGGCCCGGCACCGATCTCGCGCTCGCACTCGGCATGCTGCACCTGGTGATCGCAGAGGGGCGTACGGACGAGGAGTTCATCCGGGAGCGTACGAGCGGCTGGGACGAGGCCAGGGCGAACGCGATGGCCCACTGGCCCGAGCTCGTCGAGCGCACCACCGGTGTCCCCCTCCCCCAGCTCCGTGAGGCCGTCCGGATGTTCTGCGAGCCGGAGGCGGCGATGGTGCTCACCGCGCGCGGCCCGGAGCAGCAGTCGAAGGGCACGGACACGGTCGGCGCCTGGATCAACCTCTGCCTGGCGACGGGCCGGGCGGGCCGGCCACTGTCCGGTTACGGCTGCCTGACCGGCCAGGGCAACGGCCAGGGCGGACGCGAGCACGGCCAGAAGGCCGACCAGCTGCCCGGCTACCGCAAGCTCACCGACCCCGCGGCGCGGGCGCATGTCGCCGAGGTGTGGGGCGTGGACCCGGACACGCTGCCGGGCCCCGGGCGCAGCGCGTACGAACTCCTCGACGCGCTCGGCGGTGACGTGAAGGCGCTGCTGCTCATGGGGTCGAATCCGGTGGTGTCGGCGCCGCGCGCCGCGCACATCGAGGAGCGGCTGCGCTCCCTGGACTTCCTCGCGGTCGCGGATGTCGTCCTCTCCGAGACCGCCGCGCTCGCCGATGTCGTACTGCCGGTGACGCAGTGGGCGGAGGAGACGGGCACGACGACCAGTCTGGAGGGGCGGGTCCTGCTGCGGAGGCAGGCGATCACGGCGCCCGCCGGGGTGCGCAGCGACCTGGAGGTGCTGCACGCGCTGGCCGGGCGGCTCGGCTGGGAGAAGGGCTTCCCGACGGACCCCGAGGAGGTGTTCGAGGAGCTGCGCCGGGCGTCGGCGGGCGGGCCCGCGGACTACTCGGGCATCACCTACCGCCGGATCGCGGACGAGGACGGCGTGTTCTGGCCGTGCCCGGACACGCAGGGCCCCGGCCCGCACGCGGGTACACCCGCACCGCACCCGGGTACTCCCCGGCTCTTCCTGGAGCGGTTCGCCACCGATGACGGGCGGGCCCGGTTCACCGCCGTCGGGCACCGGCCCGCCGCCGAGGAGACGGACGCCGAGTACCCGGTGCTGCTGACGACCGGGCGGGTCGTCGCCCAGTACCAGTCCGGCGCGCAGACCCGCCGAGTGGCCGAGCTGAACGCGGCCGCTCCGGGGCCGTTCGTCGAGCTGCATCCGCGGCTCGCGGACCGGACGGGGGTGGCCGAGGGGGACCCGGTCGCGGTGGTCTCCCGCCGCGGCCGGGCGGTCGCCCCGGCCCGGATCACGTCGGCGATCAGGCCGGACACCGTGTTCATGCCGTTCCACTGGCCAGGCGCGGGCCGGGCGAACACGCTCACCAACCCCGCCCTGGACCCGACCTCGCGCATGCCCGAGTTCAAAGTGTGCGCGGTCCGCCTCGAACCTGCCCGGGACGAGGACCGGACTCCGGACCGGACTCCGGACCGGACTCCCGACCGGACTCCCGACCGGACTCCCGACCGGACTCCCGACCGGGGCCGCGGCCTCGGTTGAGCCAGTCGCCGCCCGGGATGGCGGCCCCGCTGCGGCGCAGCTCGCGCTCCACCCGCGGCGCCGCGACGTACACCCAGGCGCGTACAGCCGTGCCGTCCGGGCGTACGGCGTCCCGCGCCACCCGGTCGTACACATTGAGCGGGTGACCGGACCCGTAGAACTCCTCCAGCGTGTCGAGTACGGAGAGCACCTCGCCGTACTCGGCGGGCGCGGCGGTGACGAGGTCGCCCACGACCGCTCCCCCACCCGTCCGTTCCTCGACCACGTACGGGAAGCCGGGCCCGTCGTAGAGCAGCGCGCCCGCCAGCCTCGCCGGCTCCTCCGCCGCCGTGCGGCCGCGCAGGAACAGATCGTGGTTGTACTGGCCGGGGCGCAGGGTTCCGTAGACGAAGAACGGAAGCTCAAACGGAAGCTCAGGAGGGGTCAATGCGTCTCCTCCGCCACCCACGCCAGGTACTCCTCACTGCCGCGCACCACCGGTGTCGCGATGATCTCCGGGGTGTCGTAGTCGTGGACCGCCTTGAGGTGGGCCTCCAGGACCCCGTAGCGGGCGGCCGTCGTCTTGAACAGGACCTGCCACTCGTGTGCCGTCTCGATCGCCCCTTCCCAGCGGTAGACGGACGTGACCGGCCCGACGATCTGCGCGCAGGCCGCGAGCCGCGCCTCCACCGCGCCGTGCGCGAGCGCCGACGCCTTCGCGGCACTGTCGGTCGTGGTCAGCACGGTCAGTACGGTCGCGAGCGCGGTATGCGCCCCGGAAGCGGCCGGCGCGGCCGGTTCCGGATGCGGCGTGAACCCTTCGGCCGGTGTCACTGCTGCCTCCTTCGGACGCTGGGGCGATACCCCGCGCTGCGCGCACGCACACCGTACGCAAGGCAGTTGTACCGCCAGTCCGTACCGCCAGGCGTCACCCGTTCGGCGAACCGGGGGCCATCGGCCGACTCGGTGTCCGCCAGCGCGCTGACCTGCTGGTACACGTTCCGCGTGGCGAGACACGCAGGCGGTCCGACCCTGATCTGATGGTGTATCAGCGCGCGCTCTCGGCGTGTCGCCCGTTTCCTCAGAGATAAGGAGCATGGAGACCGGCGTCGGTGACGGTACGACGGCGGTCACGGGCACCACCAAGGTCGCGGCGGGCGTGGCCGTACTGGCCGCAGCCGCCGCCGGCGGTACCTGGCTTCTGCGTTGCCGGGCGAGCGGCACGCGAAGCTGACCGGACGCCCTCCGCTGTCCAGCGGTACCGCCCCGTCCCTGCCTCCGGAAGCTTCACGCTTCCGGAGGCAGGTCGACGCGGGCGACGCGGGGCGGGCCCGGGTCAGCCGGCCCAATCGTCGTCAGCCGGCCCCATGGTCGTCAGCCGGCCCACTGGTCGAACGCCAGCTTCGCGATCAGCGAGAAGACGACCACCAGCAGCACCCCGCGGACGAACTCGCTGCCCTTCTTGAGCGCCATGCGGGCACCGACCGTGCCACCGAGCAGGTTGAAGAGCGCCATCAGGGCGGCCAGCTTCCACAGCACCGTGCCCTGGTAGGCGAACATCGCGAGCGCGCCGGCGTTGGTGCAGACGTTCACGATCTTCGCGGTCGCCGAGGCCGTCACCAGGTCCATGTGCAGGACGGCGGTCAGCGCGAGGACCAGGAACGTGCCCGTACCGGGCCCGAACAGCCCGTCGTAGAAACCGATTCCGACGCCCGCGAGCAGGATCGCGGCCACGATCCGCCGACGGGTGGCGGGGCCGGCGGCCGGGGCGGTGCCGAAGGCGGGCCTGAGCATGACGAACGCAGCGACGCCGAGCAGGACGACCATGATGACGGGCCGCAGCACCTCGCTGTTGATCCCGGCAGCGAAGAAGGCAC
This sequence comes from Streptomyces mabaensis, assembly GCF_053763515.1. Lineage (NCBI taxonomy): Bacteria > Bacillati > Actinomycetota > Actinomycetes > Kitasatosporales > Streptomycetaceae > Streptomyces > Streptomyces mabaensis. The sequence continues at coordinate 20,490 of NZ_JBSOPZ010000009.1, read as the reverse complement.
CGGTCATCGAGCCGGCGAGGGCGGCGAGCCCGATCCGTACCGCGATCTTGACGTCGACGGGGGCTTTGCGGACGTACGTGACCGCCGCCCCGGACGTGCCGACGATCGCCACCGCCTTGTTGGTGCCCAGGATGTGCGCGGCGGGGACGTTCGGCAGGCCCAGCAGTAGCGCGGGCAGAAGCAGCAGCCCGCCACCGCCGACCACGGCGTCGATCCAGCCGGCCGCGGCGGCGGCGAGGCAGAGGACGACGATCATGGTGAGCGATATGTCGGGCATGATCACGAGCCTATGGACGGATTACGTGTGGCGTCCATCGAACCCGGGAGACTTGAGCGACATCTGAGCTTGCGGCGGCGGGGCGCGTGGCCGTGTGCTTCCCGGCGGCCACCTGCCCTCACACTCCTGACCGCCTCGTGCTGAGGGCAGCGTTCCCCGAGGGAAACAATGGGGATGCGGAAGGGAAACAGCCGCAGCGCAAGCTTCGGACATGACTTCGCAAACACGTGTCGTGGTGATCGGCGGCGGGATGGCGGGCGCGCGGCTGGCCCAGCAGCTCGCGCCGGCTCCCGGCATGGCGGTCACCGTCCTGGGCGAGGAGTCGCACACGCCGTACAACCGGGTGCTGCTCGCCGAGGTCCTCGCGGGGCGGTACGGACCCGAGGTCATCGCCCTGCCCTCCCCCGGCCCGGCGCTCCGGCGCGGGGTGCGGGCGGTCCGGGTCGACCGCGCCGACCGCGTGGTGCAGTGCGACGACGGCAGCGTCGTCGGGTACGACACGCTAGTCCTCGCCACCGGGTCGAACCCCGTCCTGCCGCCGCTGCGCGGCCTCGGCCGCGATCTGCCGGCCGGGGTCCACCCGTTCCGCACGATGGACGACTGCGTCGCCCTGTCCGCCGCGGCGGGCCCCGGCACCCGCGCGGTCGTCATCGGCGGCGGGCTGCTCGGCGTATCGGCGGCGCGGGCGCTGGCGGAACGCGGAGCGCAGGTGGTGCTGGCCCAGCAGGGCGAGCACCTCATGGAACGCCAACTGGACCGCACGGCCTCGGCGCTCCTGCGCACCCACCTGGAAGCGCTGGGCGTGGAGGTCCACACGGAATGCCGAGTCCGCGGCCTCCGCTGCGCGCCACCCCCTTCGGCGGCGGGCGACGGGTCCGGTGCGGGGGCCGGCGTCGTCACCGCTGTCGAGCTTGCCGACGGGTACGCGCTGGACGCCGAGCTCGTCGTACTCGCCTGCGGGGTGCGGCCGCGGACCGGGCTCGCGCTGGCCGCCGGGCTCGACGTACGGCGCGGCATCGTCGTCGACGACGAGCTGCGCACGTCCGATCCGCACATCCGCGCCATCGGCGACTGCGCCGAGCACGCCGGCATGCTCTACGGCCTGGCCGGCCCGGCGCTGGAACAGGCCGACGCCCTGGCCCGGCTGCTGACCGCCGGCCCGGCGACCGGCGGCGGGTACTCCGGCACCCGCGCCCTGACCCGCCTCACCCTCGCGGGCGGCGGCCCCGGCCCGCTCGACCTGGCCGCGTTCGGCGAGACGACCCCCCTCCCCGGTGACGACGTCCTGCACCTCGCCGACGCCACCCGCAGCACGTACCGCAAGGTCGTCGTCCGCGGCGACCGTCTCGTCGGCGGCGTACTGCTCGGCGACCTCGGCACCGTCGGTGCCCTCGCCCGTACCTGGGAGGGCGACGAGCCGCTCCTGGATTCCCCGGCGAATCCGCTGCTCCACCTGCTCACCAACGATGGAGGCTCCTGATGTCCGCCCAGTCCAACCAGTCCGCTCCGACGATCGTCCTGGTCGGCCACGGAATGGTCGGCCAGCGCTTCCTCGAGGCGCTCGCCGACCGGGGGGTGACCGAGCGCGCCCGCATCGTGGTGCTCTGCGAGGAGCCGCGGCCCGCGTACGACCGGGTCCAGCTGACCTCGTACTTCTCCGGCCGCACGCCGGACGACCTGTCCCTCGTCGAGGGCGGCTTCATGGCGCGGCACGGCATCGAACTGCACCTGGGCGACCCGGCGCAGACCATCGACCGCGCGGCGCGCACGGTCACCTCGCGCGCCGGGCTCATCTTCGCGTACGACACGCTGGTGCTGGCCACCGGCTCGTACCCGTTCGTACCGCCCGTGCCCGGCAAGGACGCGACGGGCTGTTTCGTCTACCGGACCATCGAGGACCTCCTCGCGATCGAGGAGTACGCCAAGACGAGCACCACCGGCGCGGTGGTGGGCGGCGGGCTCCTCGGCCTGGAGGCGGCCGGTGCGCTGAAGGGGCTCGGACTGGCCACGCACATCGTGGAGTTCGCGCCCCGGCTGATGCCGGTGCAGGTCGACGAGGGCGGCGGCGCGGCGCTGCTGCGCACGATCGAGTCGATGGGTCTCGCGGTCCACACGGGCGTCGGTACGCAGGAGGTGCTGGCCGACCCGGAGAGGGGCTCGGTCACCGGGATGCGGCTGTCGGACGGTTCGACGGTCGCGACGGACCTCGTCGTCTTCTCGGCCGGCGTACGGCCCCGCGACCAGCTGGCCCGCGACTGCGGCCTGGCGGTCGGCGAGCGCGGCGGCATCGTCGTCGACGAGCAGTGCCTGACCTCCGACCCGGACGTGTACGCGATCGGCGAGTGCGCGCTCGCCGCCGACGGCCGGGTGTACGGACTGGTCGCGCCCGGTTACGAGATGGCGGAGACGGTCGCCGGCGCCCTCGCCGGATCGGCGGGTTCCTTCACCGGCGCCGACCTGTCGACGAAGCTGAAGCTGCTCGGCGTGGACGTCGCGTCCTTCGGTGACGCGCACGGCACCGCCGAGGGCTGCCTGGACGTCGTCTACTCCGACTCCCGCTCGGGCGTCTACAAGAAGCTCGTGGTGGGCGCGGACGGGACGCTGCTGGGCGGCGTGCTGGTCGGCGACGCCGACTCGTACGGCATGCTGCGCCCGCTCACGGGCTCCGTACCGCCGGCCGCGCCGGAACAGCTGGTGCTGCCCGCGGGGATCGGCGCCCCGGCGGCGCTCGGCCCGTCGGCGCTGCCGGACGAGGCCGTGATCTGCTCCTGCCACAACGTCACCAAGGGCGCGATCCGCGGCGCGGTCACCGAGCACGCGTGCACGACCGTGCCCGAGGTGAAGAAGTGCACCAAGGCCGGTACCGGGTGCGGCAGTTGCGTCAAGGTCCTCACCACGCTCGTCAACGACGAGCTGGAGAACCAGGGCGTGACGGTCGACAAGGGGCTGTGCGGCTGCTTCGCCTACACGCGCTCCGAGCTGTACGAGATCGTCCGCACCCTGCGGGTGACCTCGTTCGCCCAGCTGCTCGACAGCCACGGCCGTGAGGAGGCCCGCGGCGGCGAGGGCTGCGAGGTCTGCAAGCCGACCGTCGGCTCGGTTATCGCCTCGCTCGCCCCGACGATCGGCGCGGACGGGTATGTGCTGGCCGGCGAGCAGGCCGCGCTCCAGGACACCAACGACCACTTCCTGGCGAACATGCAGCGCAACGGCTCGTACTCGGTCGTGCCGCGGATCCCGGGCGGTGAGATCACCCCGGACAAGCTGATCGTGATCGGCGAGGTCGCCCGCGACTTCGGGCTCTACACGAAGATCACCGGCGGCCAGCGGATCGACCTGTTCGGCGCCCGCGTCGAGCAGCTGCCGCTGATCTGGTCACGGCTGGTGGACGCAGGCTTCGAGTCGGGGCACGCGTACGGCAAGGCGCTGCGCACGGTGAAGTCCTGCGTGGGGCAGACCTGGTGCCGGTACGGCGTCCAGGACTCCGTACGCATGGCGATCGACCTGGAGCTGCGCTACCGGGGGCTGCGGGCGCCGCACAAGCTGAAGTCGGCCGTCTCGGGCTGCGCGCGGGAGTGCGCGGAGGCGCAGAGCAAGGACTTCGGGGTGATCGCGACGTCGAGCGGCTGGAACCTGTACGTCGGCGGCAACGGCGGCGCCACGCCGCGGCACGCGGATCTGATCGCGCAGGACCTGTCCGATGCGGAGTTGATCCGGCTCATCGACCGGTTCCTGATGTTCTACATCCGTACCGCGGACCGGCTGGAGCGCACGGCGGCGTGGCTGGAGCGCCTGGAGGGCGGGCTCGACCACCTCCGGGACGTGATCGTGCACGACTCGCTCGGGCTGTGCGACGAGCTGGAGGCCCTGATGGCCGACCATGTCGCCCACTACCGTGACGAATGGGCCGAGACGATCAACGACCCGGACCGGCTGAGCCGCTTCGTCTCCTTCGTCAACGCGCCGGACGCGCCGGATCCGTCAGTGCGGTTCGTGCCGGAGCGCGACCAGGTCAAGCCGGACCTGACGGTCCTGTCGGGGCCGGTGATTCCGGTGCGCGCGCTTGGGGGGGCCGTCGACGGCTCGCTGGACGGGCAGCTGGACCGCTCGCTCGGGGGGCCGATCGAGGGCTCGCTCGACGATTCGCTTGAAGGCCCGCTTGACCGCTCGCTTGAAGGGACCACGGCACGATGACTCTCGAACTCATGCTGCAGGACGACTGGTTCGCGGTCTGCGAGCTGTCCGCGCTCACCCCGGGGCGCGGGGTCGCGGCGCTGCTGCCGGACGGCAGCCAGGCCGCGCTGTTCCTGGACCGGTCGGGGCGCACGTACGCCATCGCCAACCGCGACCCGTTCACGGGCGCGCAGGTCCTGTCGCGCGGGCTGCTGGGCTCGCGGGACGGCCGCCCGTTCGTCGCCTCGCCGCTGCTGAAGCAGCGCTTCGACCTGGAGTCGGGGCAGTGCCTGGACGACGAGTCGCAGTCGGTGCAGGTCTTCACCTGCCGTCAGGCAACAGCCTGAACGCTGTGTGCTGGCCCCGCCGCCTCGGGCGGCGGGGCTCGGAGCAGCTCACGGAGGGTGGCCGCCTACACCAGGCGGCCGGCGGTCAGGCCTGCTGTGCGACGGCGGACGGGTCCATCCACATGACCTCCCAGATGTGGCCGTCCGGGTCCTGGAAGGAACGGCCGTACATGAAGCCGTGATCCTGGGGCTCGCTCGCCTCGAAGCCGCCGGCTCCGAGAGCACCGTCCGCCAGCTCGTCGACCTTCGCGCGGCTCTCGGCGCTGAGGCAGAGGATGACCTCGGTGCTCTTCGAGGAGTCGGCGATCTCCTTCTTCGTGAAGTCCTTGAAGCGCGGCTCGGTGAGGAGCATGGCGTAGATCGTGTCGCTGATCACCAGACAGGCACAGTTCTCGTCACTGAACTGGTCGTTGAAGGAGTAGCCGAGCTTGCTCCAGAAGCCCTTGGTGGTCTCGAGGTTCTTGACCGGGAGGTTGACGAAGATCATCGTAGGCATGAGCTGTCTCTCTTCTGTCGTGGGCGCGCCGGCCTCTGGTGCCGGGTACGTACTTGCTGTCGAGGGGTAGACCGGGGGTCTCCACGGAACTCATCGGTCGCGGGAGAAAAAGTTTCGGCGGAGCGGACGCTGCCGGCCGGGGGGCGGTCATCAGCGCCCGGGAGCGAGTTCGTGCGGGTGGGGGGCCGCCCGGCCGGTGATTTTGGCGGCTCCGGGCCGGGCGTCAAGGGCGCTCCTTCGTCGCGTCGCTGCGCGATGGCCTACGGCCACCCTTGACTCCCGTCCCTCCACCGCTACTGCTTGTTGAGGGGGCGGCCCCCGGAGCGGGGCCCCGGGGCTGCTGGTGCCCCGCTTGCGGTCCGCCCCCGGCCGCAGGCCGGTGGGTGATTGCCGCGTGCGGCAGGCCGGGATGGGCCCGGCCCCGGCTCAGCGGGCAGCGGCAGGTGGTGCGCAGTCGCATCGGGAGGGGTCCGACCGGCTCAGCGGCCGCAGGCCGGTGGGTCTGTGGCCGCGCGCGGCAGGCCGGGAGGGGCTTGGCCCCGGCTATGCGGTCGTCGGGCCGGTCTGGCCGAGGTATGACTACATCAGTCGCCACGCTGGGTCCGCCGAGCCTCAATTGTGCCCGATTTGCCGGGGTTTATGACCCGCCTGCGGGTCCTCTCGGCTGCTTGGTGTCAATCCACCTCGGATTGGGCGTTGTTCCAGCACAACAGACGGCCGTCGGCCGCTTAGCGAGCCGCGCAGCCCCCGAAGTGGCCGCGTGTCTTGCCCCATCTGCCGGGCTGAGGCCACCGTGCAACGCACGCCACTCCCGGGGCTCAGGTGGGGCCCCGCTCCCGGGGCCGCCCGACAACAAAGCGCAAGCAGCGGGACGCGGCTGCTTGTCAAGGGTGGCCGAAGGCCATCGCGCAGCGACGCGACCGAAGGGAGCGCCCTTTACAGGCAGGCGTGGCCCGCCATACTCACAAACCGGGCGGCCCCGGGTTTTGGCCCACTTCCCGCCCCGGGCACAGGCACCCCCCGCCCCCCCCGGCCAGAGTCACCCGCCCAGACGTCTCCGCTTCAACTTCCGTTGAAGCGGCGTAAATTCGCCACTTCTAGGTTCCCGTAGCGCGTGACCCCGCCGCTGTCCGGCACGCGGGGCGCCTCCACCTCTGGAGTGACCATGGAACGTCGCAGCCTCCTGCGCGCAGCAGTCATCGGCACCTCGGCTGCCGTCTTCGGCGGCACGCTCTCCCACGGCGCGGCCTACGCGGCGCCCGCCCAGCCCGGCCCCAGCCCGTACGGATCGCTGGGCGCGGCGGATGCCAACGGCATCCAGCTGCCCAGCGGGTTCACCAGCCGGGTGATCGCCCGTTCCGGGCAGACCGTGCCCGGCACCTCCTACACCTGGCACAACGCCCCCGACGGCGGCGCCTGCTTCGCGGACGGCAGCGGCTGGATCTACGTGTCCAACTCGGAGATCAACCCCGGCGGCGGCGCGAGCGCGGTGAAGTTCAACTCCTCCGGCACTGTCACCAGCGCCTACCGGATCCTCTCCAACACCCGGCAGAACTGCGCCGGCGGCGCCACCCCGTGGAACACCTGGCTGTCCTGCGAGGAGGTCTCGCTCGGCTACGTCTACGAGACCAACCCCTGGGGCGGCACCAGCACCCGCCGCGACGCCATGGGCCGGTTCAAGCACGAGGCGGCCGCCGCCGACCCCGTACGCAAGGTCATCTACATGACCGAGGACGAGAGCAACGGCTGCTTCTACCGGTTCATCCCGACCACCTGGGGCAACCTCTCCTCCGGCACCCTCCAGGTCCTCAAGGCCGGCACCGCCACGTCCGGCTCGTTCACCTGGGCCACCGTGCCCGACCGTGACGGCTCCCCGACCGTCACCCGCGACCAGGTCTCCGGCGCGAAGCGGTTCAACGGCGGCGAAGGCTGCCACTACGCCGACGACACCGTCTGGTTCACCACCAAGGGCGACAACCGCGTCTGGCAGCTCAACCTGCTGAACAGCACCTACGAGCTGGCCTACGACGACTCGCTGGTCAGCGGAACCGCCCCGCTCACCGGCGTCGACAACATCACCGGCTCCTCCTCCGGTGACCTGTTCGTCGCCGAGGACGGCGGCAACATGGAGATCTGCGTCATCACGCCGAACGACATCGTCGCGCCGTTCCTGCGCATCACCGGCCAGTCCGGCTCGGAGATCTGCGGCCCGGCCTTCTCCCCCAACGGCTCGCGCCTGTACTTCTCCAGCCAGCGCGGTACGAGCGGAAGCTCGTCCGGCGGCATCACCTACGAGGTGACGGGCCCCTTCCGCGCCTAGCACCTAGCACCTAGCCGGCACAAGTCCCCATCGAGGCGCCGCCCTTCAGCAGGGCGGCGCCCAACGGCGTCACCGTGTGCAGGACTGAGTTGCCGTGCCGCAGCGTGGCGACCAGGCCCGCCTCGCGCAGCACGCACGCGTGCTGGCTGGCCGAGGCGAGCGACACCTCGGCCCGGCGGGCGAGCTCGCTGGTGGTGGCGCCGTTGCCGATGGCCCGCAGGACCGCCGAGCGGGTGTGGCCGACCAGCTTGCCGAGCGACTGTCCGGGATCGGCGTGGTCGGGCGCCGAGGTGTGCTGCGCCGGATAGACGAGGACCGGCGGCAGCTCCGGATCGTGCAGGGTCACCGCGGTCCGGCGGCAGAAGAACGACGGCTGCAGCAGCAGCCCCCGGCCGTCCAGCCGCAGGTCCCGGTCGACCGGGTAGTCCACCTCCAGCACCGGCGCCCGCCAGCGCACCATCGGCGGCAGCGAGGCCAGCAGCTCGTCCGCGCCGCCGTCCAGCAGCGACCGGCCACGCACCGCCCGCTCCGCCTCCACCTGGGTCTGGATATGCGTCCAGTACGGCTCGATGGCCGCCCGGTGGTAGTTGCGCAGCGCGGTGAGCAGCCGGCCGAGCGGCTGGGCGCCGCCCTCGGAGAGGGCCCGTAGCCACCCCGGCAGATGGCGGCCCGCGGCCAGCAGGGACAGTTCGGAGCGCAGCCGCTCGCGGGACGTCCCGCGCACCGCCTCCAGAGCGGTGTCCACGCCGTGCAGGCCTTCGGTGGGGGTCAGAAAGTCCGGGAAATAGCCCCGGGCCGGTATCAGCGCGGCGAGCAGCCGTGTTTCACCATTCAACCGGGCGCGTGTTTCCCGGCGCCATTCACCGAAGACCATCGCGCCACGGCGGTCTCTTATTCGGTGAAAACTGAGAATGGTCTCCCACAAGGCGTCGGGTCTGCCGGCCATCCGCACCCGTGCCAGGTCCACTCCTGTGAAATGGATGCGCAGCACCGAACCCCCACCTGTTGCAACCGCAATCGTCTCGCCGTTCAGTATGCATGTCATCACAGGCCGTCACCACGTCCTTTCGGCCACAGTTGAAACGCCTCGCGGCGTACTCCGGGCGACGGAATGCTGTACCTCGGCCGGGCACACGCCAGAGCGTTCGGAAACGCACCGCGAAGGCCGTGGGGGGCTTTGCGGAGCATGGCGGCGGACGCTTTGGAAGCGCTGGGCGTGTCCGGCAGCGTGACAGGAGGCGGCGGGTGGGTGGGGATCCGCACGCCGCCTCCTGCAGAATTCCTGCAGAATTCAACATTTCGAGTTCTGTAAGACGAAAGGGCTTTCCGGTGGACGGCGGATAAAGACCGGCCGACCGGCATGCCGAAGGGGCGGCACCCCGCACAAGGTGCCGCCCCTTCTCTGTGGTGGACCGCAGGGTCAGCGGCTGTCGCTGCCCTTCGACTCCGCGGCCGCGCGCCCGGCCTCCAGGCGGGCCACCGGGATGCGGAACGGCGAGCAGGAGACGTAGTCCAGGCCCACCTCGTGGAAGAAGTGCACCGACTCCGGGTCGCCGCCGTGCTCACCGCAGACGCCGAGCTTGAGGTCGGGACGGGTGGCCCGGCCGGCCTGGGCAGCGTTGCGTACGAGCGAGCCGACGCCGTCCTTGTCGATCGTCTCGAACGGGGAGACCCCGAAGATGCCCTTCTCCAGGTACGCGGTGAAGAAGCTCGCCTCGACGTCGTCGCGGGAGAAGCCCCACACGGTCTGGGTGAGGTCGTTCGTACCGAACGAGAAGAACTCGGCGGCCTCGGCGATCTGACCGGCGGTCAGCGCGGCACGCGGCAGCTCGATCATCGTGCCGATGGTCAGCTTGAGCGCGGTGCCGGTGGCGGCCTCGACCTCGGCGATGACCTGGTCGGCCTCCTCGCGGACGATCTCCAGCTCCTGGACGGTGCCCACCAGCGGAATCATGATCTCCGCACGCGGGTCGCCCTTGGCGTTCTTGCGCTCGGCCGCGGCCTCGGCGATCGCCCGTACCTGCATGGCGAACAGGCCGGGGATGACCAGACCGAGGCGCACACCGCGCAGGCCCAGCATCGGGTTCTGCTCGTGCAGCTTGTGTACGGCCTGGAGGAGGCGCAGGTCGTTCTCGTTGGCGTCCTTGCGGGACTCGGCGAGGGCGACGCGGACCGACAGCTCGGTGATGTCGGGCAGGAACTCGTGCAGCGGCGGGTCGAGCAGCCGGACGGTGACGGGCAGCCCGTCCATCGCCTCGAACAGCTCGATGAAGTCCTTCTTCTGCAGCGGCAGCAGGGCGCCGAGGGCCTGCTCGCGCTCGTCGTCCGTGTCGGCCAGGATCAGCCGCTCGACCATCTCGCGGCGCTCACCGAGGAACATGTGCTCGGTGCGGCACAGGCCGATGCCCTGGGCCCCGAACCGCCGTGCGCGCAGGGCGTCCTCGGCGTTGTCGGCGTTGGCCCGTACGCGCAGCCGGCGCACCCGGTCCGCGTACGCCATGATCCGGTGCACGGCGGCGACCAGCTCGTCGGCGTCGTCGGCGCCCGCGTGCATGCGGCCCTCGAAGTACTCCACGACCGGGGACGGCACGACCGGTACCTCACCGACGTACACCTTGCCGGTGGAGCCGTCGATGGAGACGACGTCGCCCTCCTCGATCACGATCCCGCCGGGAGCCGTCATCCGGCGCCGCTTGGTGTCGACCTCGAGCTCCTCGGCGCCGCAGACACAGGTCTTGCCCATGCCGCGGGCGACGACGGCGGCGTGCGAGGTCTTGCCGCCGCGCGAGGTCAGGATGCCCTCGGCGGCGATCATGCCGTTGAGGTCGTCGGGGTTGGTCTCGCGGCGGATGAGGATGACCTTCTCGCCGGAGCGGGACCACTTGACCGCGGTGTACGAGTCGAAGACGGCCTTGCCGACCGCGGCGCCCGGCGAGGCGGCGATGCCGCGGCCGAGCTTCTCGGTCTTGGCGTTCTCGTCGAAGCGCGGGAACATCAGCTGCGCGAGCTGCGCGCCGTTGACCCGCTGGAGCGCCTCGGCCTCGTCGATGAGGCCCTGGTCGACGAGCTGCGTGGCGATCCGGAAGGCGGCACCGGCGGTGCGCTTGCCGACGCGGGTCTGCAGCATCCACAGCTGGCCGCGCTCGATGGTGAACTCGATGTCGCACAGGTCCTTGTAGTGCGTCTCGAGGGTTTCCATGATCTGCATCAGCTGGTCGTACGACGCCTTGTCGATCGACTCCAGCTCGGCGAGCGGGACGGTGTTGCGGATACCGGCGACGACGTCCTCACCCTGCGCGTTCTGCAGGTAGTCGCCGTACACGCCCTGGTGGCCGCTGGCGGGGTCGCGGGTGAAGGCGACGCCCGTACCGGAGTCGGGGCCGAGGTTGCCGAAGACCATGGAGCAGATGTTGACCGCGGTGCCGAGATCGCCGGGGATGCGCTCCTGGCGGCGGTAGAGCTTGGCGCGGTCGGTGTTCCACGAGTCGAAGACCGCGCGGACGGCGAGGTCCATCTGCTCGCGCGGGTCCTGCGGGAAGTCGCGGCCTGCCTCGCGGGAGACCGTCTTCTTGAAGTTCTTGACCAGCTTCTTGAGGTCGGCGGCCTCCAGGTCCACGTCACTGGTGACGCCCTTGGCCTGCTTGGCCTCTTCGAGCGCGTCCTCGAAGAGTTCGCCGTCGACGCCGAGCACGGTCTTGCCGAACATCTGGATGAGGCGGCGGTACGAGTCCCAGGCGAAGCGCTCGTCGCCGGCCTGGGTGGCGAGGCCGCCGACGGACTCGTCGGAGAGGCCGATGTTGAGGACCGTGTCCATCATGCCGGGCATCGAGAACTTGGCACCGGAGCGGACGGAGACGAGCAGCGGGTCGTCGGCCTGGCCGAGCTTCTTGCCCATCTTCTGCTCGAGGGCGTCGAGGTGCGCACTGACCTCGTCGCGCAGTGCGGCCGGCTCGTCCCCGCTGTCCAGGTAGACCTTGCAGGCCTCGGTGGTGATGGTGAAGCCGGGAGGGACCGGCAGACCGAGGTTGGTCATCTCGGCGAGGTTCGCACCCTTCCCGCCGAGGAGGTCCTTGAGGTCCCTGTTGCCCTCGGTGAAGTCGTAGACGAACTTCTGGGGCTCGGGCTGGGATACGTGGGGATCTTTGTTTTCCGACACGGGATCTCGACTCCTCGAGCTACGGCTGCCCTGACGGCGAGGAACATACCCAGATCGAAGGCGCCTGGGTACGTCCACTTGGCCGTCATACGGCTGTAACCACTCGTGCGCCAGCAGATCGAAAGTGACCGGCGAGTAGTTCGCTCACCTGAGCGCTTTCAAGTCTTGAATCCATCACCACAAGAAGCAACTGTAGTTCGGTTCTTCACTACAGACAGTGAGTAAATGATCGATCATATGAACACTGAAGGGGTGGCACTGAGTGCCACCCCTTCTGGAGGTGCAATCGGGCCCGAAGTGCTCATCTGAGCGCTCCCCCTATCAGGGGTGGCGAGAATCACGCCGCAGCCGACGTCCGGATTCCACGATTCGGACCGCGAAACCGCCCCTTAACCACCCGAGGTGTCCAGCTCAGCGTCCGGGCTGACGCCCGCGCAGTCGTACGGATCCTTCAGCCAGCCGTCCGGCAGGACGACCCGGTTGTTGCCCGAGGTACGGCCGCGCGGGCCGTCCGCCCCCGCGGGCCAGGGCTGATCAAGATCCAGTTCGCTCAGATGAGCGTCCATCTCGGCGAGCGACGAGGTGATCGCCAGCTTCTTGCGCATCTCCGAGCCGACCGAGAACCCCTTGAGGTACCAGGCCACGTGCTTCCGGAAGTCGATCACTCCGCGCGCCTCGTCCCCGATCCACTCCCCCAGCAGCTCCGCGTGCCGCCGCATGACGACCGCGACCTCCTTCAGGGTCGGCGTCGCGTACGTCCCGGTGCCCTCGAAGGCCGCCACCAGGTCCCCGAAGAGCCACGGCCGGCCCAGGCAGCCGCGTCCCACGACCACCCCGTCACAGCCCGTCTCACGCATCATCCGCAGCGCGTCGTCCGCCGACCAGATGTCGCCGTTGCCGAGCACCGGGATCTCCGGGACGTGCTCCTTGAGCCGCGCGATGGCGTCCCAGTCCGCCGTACCGCCGTAGTGCTGGGCGGCGGTGCGCCCGTGCAGCGCGATCGCCGTGACGCCCTCCTCGACCGCGATCCGGCCCGCGTCGAGGAAGGTGATGTGGTCGTCGTCGATGCCCTTGCGCATCTTCATCGTCACCGGCAGGTCCCCGGCGCCCGCGACGGCCTCGCGCAGGATCGAGCGCAGCAGGTTCCGCTTGTACGGAAGGGCCGAGCCGCCGCCCTTGCGGGTGACCTTGGGCACCGGGCAGCCGAAGTTCAGGTCGATGTGGTCGGCCAGGTCCTCGTCCACGATCATGCGGGCGGCCTTGCCGACGGTGACCGGGTCGACCCCGTACAGCTGAATCGAGCGCGGCTTCTCGCTCTCGTCGAAGTGCACCAGCTGCATGGTCTTCTCGTTGCGCTCGACCAGCGCCCGGGTCGTGATCATCTCGCTCACGAACAGCCCCTTGCCGCCCGAGAACTCGCGGCAGAGGGTGCGGAACGGCGCATTGGTGATGCCGGCCATGGGAGCGAGCACCACGGGGGGCTGCACCGTGTGCGGGCCGATCGAAAGCATCGTGGAGGGGATCGTCGACGGGGTGGTCATTCGCCCATTGTCGCGCACGGCAGGAGTCGTTAGTTAAACGTACTATGCACGCATGGCCGAGACAGGTCCGCACAGGCGATGGCTGGTGCTGGCGATCTGCTGTATGAGCCTGCTGATCGTCAGCCTCGACAACACCGTCCTCAACGTCGCGCTGCCGTCGATGCGCGACGAGCTGGGCGCGAGCGTCGCGGGCATGCAGTGGACCATCGACGCGTACACCCTGGTCCTCGCCTCGCTGCTGATGCTGGCCGGCTCGACCGCCGACCGGATCGGCCGCCGCCGGGTCTTCAAGGCCGGGCTCGTCCTCTTCACCCTCGGCTCACTGCTCTGCTCGCTCGCGCCGAACCTCGGATCGCTCGTCGCCTTCCGCATGGTGCAGGCGGCCGGCGGCTCGATGCTCAACCCGGTGGCGATGTCGATCATCATCAACATCTTCACCGACCCGCGCGAACGCGCCCGCGCCATCGGCGTGTGGGGCGGGGTCGTCGGCATCTCCATGGCCGCGGGCCCCGTGATCGGCGGGCTTCTGGTGGACACCGTCGGCTGGCGCTCGATCTTCTGGATCAACCTCCCGGTGGGGCTGGCCGCGCTGCTGCTCACCATCCGGTACGTACCGGAGTCGCGCGCACCGAAGCCGCGTCGCCCCGACCCGGTCGGGCAGCTGCTGATCATGGCCCTGCTCGGCGCACTGACGTACGCGATCATCGCGGTGCCCTCGGCCGGCTGGACGTCGCCGCTGATCCTCGGCTGCGCGGCGCTCACCGTACTGGCACTCGCCGGGCTGCTGCTGTACGAGCCGAGGCGCGCCGAACCGCTGATCGACCTGCGCTTCTTCCGCAGCGCGGAGTTCAGCGGCGCCACGGTCATCGCGGTGTCCGCGTTCGCCGCGCTGAGCGGTTTCCTCTTCCTGAACACCCTCTACCTCCAGGACGTGCGCGGGCTGTCGGCGCTGCGCGCCGGGCTGTACATGCTGCCGATGGCAGCTGTCACGTTCGTCTGCGCGCCGCTGTCGGGCCGGCTGGTCGGCAGCCGCGGGCCCCGGCTCTCCCTGGTGCTGGCCGGGGTGGCGATGGCCGCGAGCGGACTGCCCTTCGCGGCCTTCGGCGCGTTCGGGGCGGAGAGCGGCGATGCGCTGATGTTCGCCGGGTACGTGCTGTTCGGCATCGGCTTCGGCATGGTGAACGCGCCGATCACCAACACCGCGGTCTCCGGGATGCCCCGCGCCCAGGCCGGGGTCGCGGCGGCCGTCGCCTCGACCAGCCGGCAGATCGGCGGCACGCTGGGCGTCGCCGTGATCGGCGCGGTGCTGGCGGTGGGGGTGCGCAGCGCGTCGTCGTACACGGAGGGGTTCGTCGAGGCGAGCCGGCCCGCCTGGTGGATCATCACCGGCTGCGGTCTGGCCGTCCTGCTGGTGGGGGCGCTGACCAGCGGGCCCTGGGCGCAGGAGACCGCGCGCCGCACGGCCCGGCGGCTGGAGCCGTCGGCCGACGGCCGGGCGCCGTCCTCGACCCGCGCGTAGGGCGACGCGGCCGGCCGCCCACAGCGCCGGCCTGGCACAGGGCGACGCGAAGGGCCCGGACCGCCTGGGAGGCGGTCCGGGCCCTGCCCTGCATCGGCCGTGTCCCGGCCCTGTCTGCGTCAGTCCTGCGTCGCGGCGCTCTCGTCGGCCGCGTCGTCCTGCTTCGCCTCGGCCCGCTCGCGCATCTTGCGCAGCAGCTCCTGCTTGTGGTCGGCGGCGGCCTTGCGGTCGGCCGTACGCGCCGGACCGTTGCCCTGCTGGTCGGCGCGGGACAGCTTCTTGCGCTGCCCGCCGACGCCGAGAAGGTTGTTGCGGCTCTTTGCCACGGGTTCTCCCGAAGTGTTGAGAAGTGATCTGCGGATTCGTCTGGTGGGGGGCGGACCGTGACCGCCGCGCTCTCACTCGTAGATCTGGAAGAACATGCCCGTGACGCTACCACCGCGCAGGGTGTGCGATTCAACGGATTTATGACTACCGAGGGTCCACCGTGGCCTGGTGCGCTTCCACGAGGTGCTCCTCCGCCTTGAGCCAGGGCAGGAACTGCGCGCTCTTGCGCCAGCCGCAGGTGCCGCAGGTCAGCGCCTTCTGGATGCCTGCTTTCCGCACCTGTACGACATGCTCCCGGCCGTGCTGGTCCCATCTGCTGACCTTGCTGGTGGTCATGGACGGCATCTGTGCCTCCTGGACATCCGTGCCTCCCGGAGAGGATGGCGCCCAGTGTGCTGCACGGCCCGACCGCGTCTCAGCCGTTTCCGGAAGGCGAAAGCCCCCGGCTCCGCATCGTTCACGGAACCGGGGGCTTTGCCCGGAAGAGTCGGCCGGAAGAGCCGGCAGAGTCGAAGAGAACCGGCGTCAGCAGCCGAGGAGGCGGCCGCCCAGGTAGGACTGGATCTGGTCCAGCGAGACGCGCTCCTGCTTCATGGTGTCGCGCTCACGCACGGTCACCGCGTCGTCGTCGAGGGTGTCGAAGTCGACGGTGACGCAGAACGGCGTGCCGATCTCGTCCTGGCGGCGGTAGCGGCGGCCGATGGCGCCCGCGTCGTCGAACTCGATGTTCCAGTTCTTGCGCAGGTCGGTCGCCAGGCCCTTGGCCTTCGGAGACAGCTGCGGGTTCCGGGACAACGGCAGGACCGCGACCTTGACCGGGGCCAGCCGCGGATCGAGGCGCATCACGGTGCGCTTCTCCATGACGCCCTTGGCGTTGGGCGCCTCGTCCTCGATGTACGCGTCGAGCATGAAGGCGAGCATGGCGCGGTTCACGCCGGCCGCCGGCTCGATGACGTACGGGGTCCAGCGCTCGCCGGCCTCCTGGTCGAAGTACGACAGGTCCTGGCCGGACGCGGCGGAGTGCGCCTTGAGGTCGAAGTCGGTGCGGTTGGCCACACCTTCGAGCTCGGAGAACTCACTGCCGCCGAAGTTGAAGCGGTACTCGATGTCGGCGGTGCGCTTCGAGTAGTGGGAGAGCTTCTCCTTCGGGTGCTCGTACCAGCGGATGTTCTCCTCGCGGATGCCGAGGTCGCGGTACCAGTTCCAGCGCTGCTCCATCCAGTACTCGTGCCACTGCTCGTCCTCGCCGGGCTTGACGAAGAACTCCATCTCCATCTGCTCGAACTCGCGAGTACGGAAGATGAAGTTGCCGGGCGTGATCTCGTTCCGGAAGGACTTGCCCATCTGCGCGATACCGAACGGCGGCTTCTTGCGCGAAGTCTGCTGCACGGCGGCGAAGTTGGTGAAGATGCCCTGCGCGGTCTCGGGACGCAGGTACGCCTTGGAACCGGTGTCCTGGGTCGGGCCGAGGTGCGTCTCGAGCATGCCGGAGAACTGCTTGGGCTCGGTGAACTGGCCCTTGGTGCCGCAGTGCGGGCAGTTGATGTCGGCGAGGCCGTTGGCGGGCTCCCGGCCGTGCTTGGCCTCGTACGCCTCGATCAGGTGGTCCGCGCGGTGGCGCTTGTGGCACGCGGTGCACTCCGTCAGCGGGTCCGAGAAGGTCGCGACGTGGCCGGAGGCCTCCCACACCTCGGGAGCCAGGATCACCGACGAGTCAAGACCGACCACGTCCTCGCGCGACGTGACCATGGCACGCCACCACTGGCGCTTGATGTTCTCCTTGAGCTCTACACCCAGCGGTCCGTAGTCCCAGGCGGCACGCTGACCGCCGTAGATCTCGCTGCACGGGTAGACGAAGCCACGGCGCTTGCTCAGGCTGACGATGGTCTCGATCTTGTCGGCGGCCACGGTGCTCTCTTCATAACGACGGCGAACGGCGAATGCTTCAGATTACCGGCGCCCGCACCCCCCTTATCAAATCGGTCCGCCTCCGGGCCGCAGGGGCGGTGCCGAGTCGGGCGTTTGTTGACAATCGTTTCCAGTTTTGTTGAAAATGAGTGTCATGAACGTACGCCGTCTGATACCCGCCTCCGCCCTCGCCGGTTCCGTGACCCTCGGCCTGGTGGCCCTCTCCGCCTGCTCCTCCTCCAGCGCGACGGGCGGCGCGACGGGCAAGGACAGCGGCAAGTTCGACGTCGTGACGTCGTTCTACCCGATGCAGTTCCTGGCCGAGGAGATCGGCGGTGACCATGTCGCGGTGAGCAGCCTCACCAAGCCGGGTGTCGAGCCGCACGACCTCGAGATCACCCCGCAGCAGACCGCGCAGCTCGGCGAGGCCGACATGGTCCTCTACCTGAAGGGTCTCCAGCCCGCGGTCGACAAGGCCGTCGGCCAGGCCGCAGTGAAGAACACTCTCGACGCCGTGACGCTCACGAAGCTCGAAGAGCCCGGCGCCGGGCACGCGGAGGAGGGCCACTCCGAGGAGGAGCACGCCGAGGACGACGGCCACGGGCACGAGGAGGCCGGCGGCGACCCGCACATCTGGCTGGACCCGGCGAAGTACGCCGAGGTCGCCCAGGGCGTCGGCAAGGCCATGGAGAAGGCCGACCCGGACCACGCCGCGGACTACAAGAAGAACACCGACGCGCTGGTCGGCAAGCTCACCGCCCTGGACACCGAGTTCAAGGACGGCCTGAAGAACACCACCACGAAGACCTTCATCACCACCCACTCCGCCTTTGGCTACCTCGCCGAGCGCTACGGGCTGGACCAGGAGGGAATCTCCGGTCTCGACCCCGAGTCCGAGCCGAGCCCGGCCCGGATGAAGGAGCTCCAGAAGATCGCGAAGCAGGAGAAGGTCAGCACGGTCTTCTTCGAGACCCTCGCCAGCGACAAGACGGCCCGGACGCTCGCCACGGACACCGGCCTGAAGACGGACGTGCTCGACCCCCTCGAGGGAATTACCGACAAGTCCCAGGGCGATGACTACTTCGAAGTCATGCGGGCCAACCTGAAGAACCTGCAGAAGGCGCTCGGCGCGAAGTGAGTTCAGTGACAGCAGCAGCGGAGGCGCGAACGATGGCAGCCATGAGTCCCGAGGACCAGCCCGTCATATCCCTGCGCGAGGCCACCGCCTCGCTCGGCTCGCGTCCCGTGCTGCGCGGGGTCGACCTCACCGTGCGCCAGGGCGAGGTCGTCGCGCTGCTCGGCGCCAACGGCTCCGGCAAGTCCACCGCCGTACGCGCCGTGGTCGGCCAGGTCCCGCTCTCCGGCGGCGAGCTGTCCCTCTTCGGTACGGATCACCGGCGCTTCCGGGACTGGTCGCGCATCGGTTACGTACCGCAGCGCACCACCGCCGCGAGCGGCGTGCCCGCGACCGTGCGCGAGGTCGTCTCCGCCGGGCGGCTCGCCCGGACGAAGCTCGGGTTCCTGCGGAAGGCCGACCGGGCCGCCGTCGACCGGGCGCTGGTTCTGGTCGGCATGCAGGACCGCGCCCGGGACTCCGTGAACGCCCTCTCCGGCGGGCAGCACCAGCGGGTGCTGATAGCCCGGGCGCTCGCGGTCGAGCCCGAGCTGCTGATCATGGACGAGCCGATGGCGGGAGTCGACCTGGCCAGCCAGGAGGTGCTCGCGGGCACCCTGCGCGAGCAGGTCGCGGCCGGCGTCACCGTGTTGCTCGTGCTGCACGAGCTCGGTGCGCTCGAACCGCTCATCGACCGCGCGGTGGTGCTGCGGGACGGCTGCGTCGTCCATGACGGGCCGCCC
Source organism: Streptomyces mabaensis (assembly GCF_053763515.1). Taxonomy (NCBI): domain Bacteria; kingdom Bacillati; phylum Actinomycetota; class Actinomycetes; order Kitasatosporales; family Streptomycetaceae; genus Streptomyces; species Streptomyces mabaensis. Next base: position 1,569 of record NZ_JBSOPZ010000009.1, on the reverse strand, counting down.
CCGGAGGCCGTCGGCCAGCACGCGCTGCCCGGCCACGACCACGTACACCCGCACGAGGCGCACCACGCCGAGCCGATCCGGACGGGGCTGCTGACCTGATGGACATCCTGACCTACGACTTCATGCAGCGGGCGCTGCTCGCCGCCCTGCTGGTCGGCCTCACCGCCCCCGCCATCGGCACGTATCTCGTCCAGCGCCGCCAGGCGGTCATGGGCGACGGAATCGGCCATGTCGCGATGACCGGTGTCGCCCTCGGCTTCCTGCTGAGCACCAGCCCGGTGTGGATGGCCACGCTGGTCGCCGTGCTCGGCGCGGTCGGCATGGAGGTCATCCGCTCACGCGGGAAGACCAGCGGTGACATCGCGCTCGCCATGCTCTTCTACGGCGGCCTGGCCGGCGGCGTCATGATCATCAACCTGGCACCGGGCGGCTCCACCGCGAACCTCACCAGCTACCTCTTCGGTTCGATCACCACGGTGTCGCAGGAGGACCTCACGGCCGTGGTCGTCCTCGCCGTGTTCGTGATCGCCGTCACGCTCGGGCTGCGCAAGCAGCTGTTCGCCGTCTGCCAGGACGAGGAGTTCGCCCGGGTCACCGGTCTGCCGGTCCGGCTGCTCAATCTGCTCATGGCCGTGACCGCCGCGGTGACGGTCACCGTCGCGATGCGCATTGTGGGTCTGCTGCTGGTCAGCGCGATGATGGTGATACCGGTCGCGGCGGCCCAGCGGGTCACCCGCGGCTTCGCCGCGACACTCGGCCTCTCCATGGGGATCGGCGTCGCCGTCGCCGTGAGCGGAACGGTGACGACGTTCTACGTGGACGCCCCGTCCGGCGCCGCCATCGTGCTGATGGCCATCGGTGTCTTCCTGGTGCTGTCGGTGGCCGCGGCGCCGCTGGCCGGAAAACGCGCCCGGGCCGCGGAGGCGGAATGCACCCTGGACATGCCCGGTTCACGTCGTCCGCACGACGATGTGAGGGTCTGAGCACGGCATCGGGTCCGTGCCGCCTGGCACAATGACCCGACAGCTGATGTGAGGAGGCACCTGTGGCGACTGCGCCTGGCGAAATGAACACAGCGCCAGTACGAGGACGATCGACCCGGCAGCGTGCCGCTGTGGCGGCGGCGCTCGACGAGGTGGACGAGTTCCGCAGTGCCCAGGAGCTGCACGACATGCTCAAGCACCGCGGCGACTCGGTGGGCCTGACCACGGTCTACCGGACGCTCCAGTCCCTCGCCGACGCGGGCGAGGTCGACGTACTGCGCACCAGCGACGGCGAGGCCGTCTACCGGCGCTGCTCGTCGGGTGAGCACCATCACCACCTGGTGTGCCGGATGTGCGGCAAGGCGGTCGAGGTCGAGGGCCCCGCGGTGGAGAGTTGGGCCGAGGCGATTGCGGCGGACCACGGCTTCGTGAACGTCGCGCACACGGTGGAGGTCTTCGGCACCTGCGCGGACTGCGCGGCGGCGGCCGCGAAGAACTGACCACACGCGACGGGCCCGGGGGGGGGGGGGGGGGGGGGGGGGGGGGGGGGGGGGGGGGGGGGGGGGGGGGGGGGGGGGGGGGGGGG